>JASKKI010000075.1 GCA_030154225.1 Clostridia bacterium
TTAGTGATGACTGTTATCGTTTTCTGGTTTTTTAATATCAAAGTCTACATGCTCTGCTAGCATAGGATCAAAAGCATTATCCAAACCAAAAATTTGATAAAAAATAATTCCACCTAAAATAATGAAACTAACCCAGCCTATAACATTAATACCCATATAAATTCTCCCTTCAAAAAAGAAGTATAATAGTAAAATCTTGAATATAGTATTTTTCTCTTTATTAGTAGCAAAATCCTTCTTTTCACCCAGATATTTTGAGTTTCCTTAGAGCTAAAGGAGTGGTGAGAATAAGCGGGCTAATGACTCAAAAAACCTTAACAACAAAGGTCGCTCTTGGTAATCATAGTAACTTATTTCTTTACTATCTTTAAGATCAGCAAAGAAATCCTGTTCTAAACGCCTGGCAACCTCTTTATTATAGATAAAAGCATTTACTTCAAAATTAAGTTTGAAACTACGTAAATCCATATTGGCTGTACCAATTGAGGAGACTAAACCGTCAACAACCAGGGTTTTAGAATGAATAAACCCTTTTTGGTATTGATATACTCTCACCCCGGCTTCTAAAAGTTCCTTTAAATAAGACATGGAAGCCCATAACACAAATCTTTTGTCAGGTTTTCCCGGAATAATAATCCGCACATCAAGACCGCTTAAGGCAGCATTTTTAATAGCCATCAGTATACTTTCATTAGGAATAAAATAAGGTGTAGTTAAGTAAATGGTTTTTTCGGCAGTAGCTATCATTGAAAAATACATTTGCATTATGGATTCCCAGGGGGAATCTGGTCCACTGGCAGCTATTTGCATTAATTCTTCTCCTATATTTTCCTTACAAGTTGGATAGTACATGGGGAACCCATTAATTTTTTCTTTAGTAGTAAAATACCAATCTTGAATAAAAATATGTTGTAGAAACTTAACGGCATCACCTTCAATTTTCAAATGGGTATCCCGCCAGTAAATAAAGTTTTTACTTTTACCCAAGTATTCATCCCCTATATTTATGCCACCGAGAAAGCCAACTTTCCCATCTACTATTAATATTTTTCTATGGTTACGATAATTAATTCTATTATTGATAATAGGTAGGATTACCGGGGAAAAGCAAGCAGTTTGTATACCATTTTCTTCCAACTCAGTCAGAAAATTTTTATTTAACTTTAAACTTCCGTAACCATCATAGATTAAACGGACTTTTACGCCTTCTTGAGCCTTTTTTATTAATAACTTTTGTAATTCAGTTCCAATATTATCATCTCTAAAAATATAAAATTCCAAATGAATATGATGCTTGGCTTTTTGTATTGCTTCAAAAAAGCTTTTAAAAGTATCGTGACCATTGTTAAGGACTAGGGTTTTATTGTTTATGGTGAAAGGAGAACTGGCAGAGTTAACAATTAAGTTTATTAACTTTTTTTTATGAGGAATATGTTTTTCTACATAATCCTGGCCTTGGGTAATTAGTTGAGATTCTTCTTGAATAATCTTCGATAATTCTGCTAAATTTTCCATTCCCTTTCTTTTATAACGCTTAATTTTTCTAAATTTCCGTCCAATAAAAATATATAGAAAAAATCCTAAAATTGGCAAAAAAATCAAGATTAAAAGCCAGGCTAAGGTTTTGGACGGATCATCATTTTCAAAAAAGATTACTATTCCAATGAAAATAATGGTTAAAGTAAAGATTGATGTAATAATTTCCATTGCCGGGTTAGCGGGAATGAGATTACTCAGCTGAAAAAAATCCAATATTACACCCCCTTTAATAGTAAATAATATACCCTAAGTGGGTTATTTTATAAACTTTAAATATTGAACTAGAAGATCGGGTTTACCGGTTATGAAACATAAGATAATATTCTCACTCCAAATATTTGCCTTTTGTGCTAATCATATAATATTTATACGTTTAAGGGAATAAATTGTTTAATAAAGAATTTTAGTTGACTCATACCCCTAGGTGGTTTACAATAAATTTAGAAAGGTGTGAGGAGGTTTTATTATGTGTGAATGTTGTAACGGTGCTTCCCATGTCCATACAGAAGTATTAAAAATTGAAGGAATGTCTTGTGGTCATTGTAAGAGTGCAGTTGAAAAAGCTGTCTATTCATTAAACGGGATAGAAAAAGTTGAGGTTAGTTTAGAAGCAAAAGAAGCAAAAGTTGAATATAATCCTGACTTGGTAACCATGGATGCGGTGAAGGCGGTTATTCAAGAAGAAGGTTATACGGTAAAGTAGGATGTTATTATGTAGAAAATAATTTAAAATATTAACCAAACTACTCGGGTGCCCTTAGTTAAGGGAGAATAGGGAAACCGGTGAAAGTCCGGTGCGGTCCCGCCACTGTAAAAGGGAGCTTAACACATAAACCACTGTCTATATTCAAAGATAAGATGAGTTCGGACGGGAAGGAGTGTTAAGTGAAGAACTTAAGCCAGGAGACCTGCCTGTTTAGTTTCTATTTAAATGTGGGTGATGGAAAAGCTCACGGTTATTTAACCGTGGGCTTTTTTCATATAAAAAAATTCAAGGAGGGTGTTGTATGAATACAAGAAGGCTGGTTTTAATGTCTTTATTTATTGCTTTAAGTGCTGTAGGAGGTTTTGTCAAGATTCCCAGTCCCACAGGAACCATAGCCTTTGATTCTTTACCCGGTTATCTCGGTGCTGTTATCCTACCTGGTTGGCAGGGAGCAGTTATAGGAGCATTGGGGCATTTGTTTAGTGCCTGGACAGTTTCTTTTCCACTAGGGTTTGCTTTACATACCTATATAGGTCTGCAGATGGCTATTTATGTTAGTATTTTTGGGTTATTATTTAAAAAGGGTCATAAATTATTTGCCATTGTTACTGCTATCATATTAAATGGAGTAATCGCTCCGGCCTTATTAATTCCAATAATAGGAACTGGAATTTTTTGGACCTTATTATTGCCTTTAATTGTAGGTTCAGCAGCCAACATTATTATAGCAGCAATCTTAGCTAATTCTTCCATTATAAAAAAAGTGGGGGAGGAAATTGATGTTGAAGAAGCCGGTAAGCTTTCGGGACTTAACAATAATTGAACTAAATGACAGTGAAGTATTGGTGATAGCTTGTGACTCTCTAGGTGGTATAGGTCCTAAAATAAATGACCGAATCAAAGTACCTGGCGAAATACTGGGTATGTTTACGGCCAGGGTTCCGTTAATGGAAGTTATGGCAGCAGGGGCTAAACCTGTGGCTTTAGTAAATACTTTAAGTGTAGAAATGTCTCCTACGGGAGCTGAGATTATAAAAGGCATTAAAAATGAAGTACAAAATGTTGGCTTAGAAAAAGACCTTATTATCAATGGAAGTACAGAAGAAAATATCCCAACAATCCAAACGGGATTGGGAGTAACAGTTATTGGCCAGGGTGCCAAAAGTGAATTAAGATTAGGTAGTTCCAAGACCGGTGCTCTCGTTGTCTGCCTGGGTAGGCCTAAAGTAGGGGAAGAGGTACTGGATGGTTCCGGTACTGCTGATTTGCACCTTTTAAAAAAAGTTTTAGAAACTCCTGGAGTGCAGGAGGTTTTACCTGTTGGGTCCCGGGGAATTAGATATGAAGCTCAACAATTGGCCTGGGGAGCAAAATTAAATTTAAAACTACTAGCTAACCAGGAAATTGATTTAGAAAAGTCTGCAGGGCCATCTACTTGTTTACTGGTAAGTATAGAAGAAAAAAATTGGCCACAACTGGTAGAGAAAGTAGATTACTTACCTATTTATAAAATTGGTTATTTACAATAAGTTTTATTTAATACCTTGACAAGACAAGGTTCTACAAACTATAATTTGAATCAAATATAAAAATATTAAAAGCAATGCGTGGGGAGAGTAGCGTATCGCAGGCACTGCAGAGAGCCGGAGGCTGGTGGAATTCCGGTGTGTACCGGGTACTGCGAATGGGCCCACAAGCTGTAGGACGAAATTGCCTTTGGTAAGAGTAGCAACCTACCGGAAACCTTCACCGTTAAAAGAAGGCGGGTATCGGATTTAATAGTCCCTTACTCTGTAAAAGTGGGCTTTTTTAAGCTTATGAAGGTGGCACCACGGAAGTAAACCTTTCGTCCTTTAGGGATGAAAGGTTTTTTGTTCTTTTGACTATTGGATTCCCGTACCCGTTAGGAGAGGGCCTTTTGGCCAAATAGAGTGGTACCGCGAGTAAAGCTTTTCGTCTCTATATGAGATGAAAAGCTTTTTTTCTTTTTTTAATTAAAAATAAGGGAGGAAAAAGAAAATGTTTCCAAACTCACCGGAAGAGTTTAGCAATTTGACAAAGGGTGCCAATTTAATTCCAGTATTTCAGGAATATTCTGCAGCTCTTGATACACCTCTATCTGTTTTTCTAAAACTAAATAAGGGACCCTATGCTTTCCTTTTAGAAAGTGTAGAAAAAGGGACTCAAATGGGGAGGTATTCATTTATTGGTTTTGAACCGGCTGTAATTTTTCAGGCCAAAGACGGAAAAGTATCCATAACTAACAAAGAAAAAACTATTATGTATGAGAGCACTGACCCCTTACAGGAGCTGGAGAAAATTTTTAAAAACTACCAGCCTTTGAAAGTACCAGGTTTACCAGGTTTTAGCGGGGGAGCCGTAGGCTACCTGGGATATGACATGATCAGGTACTGGGAAAAACTACCTAAAGATCCTTGTAAAGATACCGGCTATCCTGATTGCTTCTTTATGTTTCCTGAAACATTAATTATTTTTGATCATGTCAAACAAACCATAATGATCGTAGTTAATGTTTCTGTGGGGGAAGATCCGGAGAGAAATTATTTGCAAGCTGTTAATACAATTAAAGAGATAATTATGAAGTTGAAAAAACCTATCTACCAAGTTCCCGAGGAAAAGCCCCAGTATATTGAAAAATATACAGATTATATCTACAACTGTACACCTGGTGAATTTCAGGAGATGGTAAAGAGCGCTAAAGAATATATCAGAGCTGGTGATATTTTTCAGGTGGTCTTATCCAGGAAAGTTGGGTTTCTATTAAAAACCGAGCCTTTATTAATTTATAGAAATTTACGATCTTTAAATCCATCACCTTATATGTTTTATCTTTCCTTTGCTGATATTAAGCTAATTGGCTCATCACCGGAAGTGATGGTAAAAGTAGAAGACGGTAGGGCGGAATTACGCCCTATAGCGGGAACAAGGCCCCGGGGTCAAACCCCGGAAGAAGACTTGCGTTTTAGTGCAGAACTGTTAAGAGATGAAAAGGAAAGAGCTGAGCATTTAATGCTTGTTGATTTGGGGAGGAATGACTTAGGCCGGATCAGCCAGTATGGTAGTGTAGAAGTAGAAGATTTTATGAATATTGAAAATTACTCCCATGTTAAGCACATTGTTTCTAGGGTAACAGGAAGATTGAAAGGAGAGTACAACTGTTTTGATGTATTAAGGGCCTCTTTTCCCGCCGGCACAGTTTCCGGTGCACCTAAAATAAGGGCTATGGAGATTATTGACCAGTTAGAGCCTGACGGCCGGGGACCTTATGCCGGAGCTGTTGGTTATATCAGTTATACAGGCAATATGGATACCTGTATTACTATTCGGACTCTAATTGCCAGAGGAAATAGGGGATTTGTGCAAGCAGGAGCAGGTATTGTTGCTGATTCTGATCCTTTTAGAGAGTACCAGGAAGTCTGTAATAAAGCTGCGGCACTTTTAAGAGCTGTGGAAATGGCGGAGAGGGGTGAATTCTTTGCTGCTAGTAATTGATAATTACGACTCCTTTGTTTACAACCTGGTTCAATATTTCGGCAAGTTAGGCGAGAAAATGGAAGTAATCCGTAATGACCAGGTTTCTTTAAAAACTATAGCAGAGATGCAACCAGATAAAATAGTTATTTCTCCCGGCCCGGGAATTCCAGAAAATGCCGGCATTTGCCTGGAAGTAATCCAGCATTTTGCTGATAAAATTCCCATTTTAGGAGTCTGTTTAGGCCACCAGTGTATTGGTTTTGTTTATGGTGGCAAGGTAGTCAGGGCTAAAGAAATTGTCCATGGCAAGACTTCTACTATCAATCATACCGGTGAAGGAATATTTTTGGGGATACCCCAGGGAATTAATGTCACCCGTTACCATTCATTAATAGTAAAAAAAGAAAGTATACCTGATGATTTAATTGTTACTGCCTGGAGTGAAGATGGTACAGTGATGGGTATCAAACATAGAAAATATCCAACTTATGGAGTACAGTTTCACCCGGAATCAATTGCCAGCCAATATGGCTTGGAACTATTACAGAATTTTTTAAGAGAATAGTTAAGAGGAGATGAGCAAAGTGATTAGAGAGGCTATTAGGAAAGTGGTTAGGAAAGAGGATTTATCTTTGGAAGAGGCTAACGGGGTTATGGGACAGATTATGGAAGGAAGGGCAACGGAAGCTCAAATTGGTAGTTTTTTAACGGCCTTAAGGATGAAAGGGGAAACTCCTGATGAAATTGCCGGCTGTGCCCAGGTAATGAGAGATAAAGCAGTAGCTATTAAAAGTAGGTACTCAACTTTAGTGGATACCTGTGGAACCGGGGGGGATGGAGCTGGAACCTTTAATATTTCTACAACTGTTGCTTTTGTCGTAGCAGGTACCGGCCTAGCTGTTGCTAAACACGGTAATCGTTCAGTATCAAGTAAAAGTGGTAGTGCAGATGTCCTGGAGGCTTTAGGGGTAAAGATTGACTTATCTCCCCGGGAGGTAGAAAAGGTTCTGGACCAGATCGGCCTGGGTTTCCTTTTTGCCCCTGTTTTTCATCAAGCTATGAAATATGCATCAGCACCCCGGAAAGAAATAGGTATCCGTAGTATTTTTAATATTTTAGGTCCGCTGACCAATCCCGCCCGGGCTAAATTCCAGGTTGTGGGTGTTTATGATGCCGGTTTAACGGAAGTAGTAGCCCAGGTACTGGATAGGTTAGGAGTAGAAGGAGCATATGTGGTACACGGGACCGGTGGTTTAGATGAAATATCCACACTGGGTCCCAGTAAAGTAACTTATTTAAATAAAGGAAGTATAAAAACCTTTACAATCACACCTGAGGATTTTGGTTTTATCCGGAGAAAACTTGCTGACATTAAAGGTGGTGATGCATTTTACAATGCTGAGATCACAAAAAGGGTACTAAGGGGGGAAGAAGGACCTATAAGGGAGATAGTAGTATTAAATGCTGCTACTGTCATTTCCGCTGCCGGCTTAGCCAGTGACTTACAGGAAGGTGTAAAAATTGCCATGGAAACTATTGATTCCGGTAAAGCCATGGAAAAGTTGGAAAAATTAATTCAGGTTAGTAACAGTATTTTGAATTAAAGGAGAGGCATGATGATTTTAAATAGAATTATTGAATATAAAAAAAAGGAAATTACTGAAAGTAAGGATAAGAGACCCCAAAGTTTATTAGAAAAAAATCTAGCAAAAAAAGGGGGAAGAGCTCTGGCTTTTAAAGAGGCCATTTTAAAACCAGGCGTAAGTTTAATTGCCGAAGTAAAAAAAGCTTCTCCCTCTAAAGGGGTTTTTAGAGAAGAATTTGACTCGGTAAATATTGCTTTGGCTTATGAAAAAGCAGGAGCCAGTGCCATTTCAGTTCTTACTGAAAGTAGATTTTTTCAAGGTTCTCCAGAGAATTTAATAAAGGTTAAAAATGCAGTAAACCTGCCTGTACTACGGAAAGACTTTATTATCGATCCTTACCAGCTTTATGAAACCAGGTATTTTGAAGCCGATGCTTTGCTTTTAATAACAGCTATTTTAAAGGAAGAGCAGTTAAAGGATTTCATTTTACTGGCAAGAGAACTGGATTTAGCTGCTCTGGTGGAAGTTCATTCTAGAGAGGAACTGGCAACTGCCCTTAATTGTGGTGCAGAAATCATAGGTATTAATAACCGGGATTTAAAAACCTTTAAAACCAGTATTTCCACAACACTGGAATTGGCTAACTTGATACCGGAACACTGTCTACTGGTAAGTGAAAGTGGTATTGCCACCGGCTCAGATGTGAAAAAGTTGGCCCAGGCAGGTGTTGACGCCATTTTAGTGGGAGAAGCACTGGTTACCAGTCCTAGTGTTGATAATAAAATACAGGAGTTATTGGGGGGAGCAGGTTGACCTGGGTTAAAATTTGTGGTCTAACCAACTGGGATGATGCCGAATTGGTTGCTTCATCAGGTGCCAATGCCCTGGGGTTTATCTTTGCTGCCAGTAAACGGCAGATTAGTCCCCAGAAGGCAAAAGAAATAATTTCCTATTTACCCCGGGACATTGAAAAGGTGGGAGTATTTATGGACCAAGATTCCCGGGAGGTAAGGAAAATAGCAGAATATTGTTCTTTAACAGGACTACAATTTCATGGTAATGAACCACCCCAATACTGTAAAGATTTTAAGGATTTTACCGTTATTAAAGCTTTCCGGGTCAATACTGAAAGAGGCTGGCAAGGGATTGCGACATATATAAAGACTAAGTCAGTAGATAGAATTTTACTTGATACTTATGTACCGGGAGTACCCGGTGGAACAGGTAAAACCTTTCCCTGGAATTTAGTGAATTCTCGAAAAAACTGGGAGGAGATACCTCTCATCATTGCCGGCGGTCTAAACCCGGAAAATGTGGCCATAGTTATTAGGGAAGTAAAACCCTTTGGTATTGATGTGGGCAGTGGTGTGGAAAGAGAACCGGGTAAAAAAGATGAGCAAAAAATCAAGCAGTTTATCCATGAAGTAAAAAGAAGTCAATAGTCCATAGGAATAGCCAATAGAATAAAGCTTCATTATTTAACAAATAAACTCATAGCCTATTAACTATGGACCATGCGTTAATATATTAAGGAGGAATGTTATTTATGGTAAAAGTTGGATACTTTGGAGAATTTGGCGGGCAATATGTACCGGAAACATTGATGCCAGCCTTGAATGAACTGGAAAAAACATATGCTGAATATAAAGATGATAGAGAATTTAATAAAGAATTTCACTATTACCTACAACAATATGTAGGTAGACCCACCCCTTTATACTTTGCAGAAAAATTGACCCAATATTTAGGTGGGGCCAAAATTTATTTAAAAAGAGAAGATTTAAACCATACAGGGGCACATAAAATAAACAATTGCCTAGGCCAGGTTCTTTTAGCTAAGCGAATGGGTAAAAAAAGAATTATTGCTGAAACAGGTGCCGGCCAGCACGGGGTGGCTACTGCTACCGCAGCAGCTTTGTTGGATTTCCAGTGTGAAATTTTTATGGGGGCAGAGGATGTTCGGCGCCAGGCTTTAAATGTTTTTCGGATGGAACTTTTAGGAGCCAAAGTGGTTAAAGTAGAAACCGGTACTAAAACATTGAAAGATGCAACTAATGAAGCTTTGCGGAACTGGGTATCTACGGTAGAAAATACCCATTATGTAATAGGATCTGTTGTCGGTCCCCACCCCTATCCCACAATGGTTAGAGATTTCCAAAGCATAATAGGTGAGGAAGTAAAGGAGCAAATTACTGACCTGGAAGATCGTTTACCTGATTATCTGGTTGCCTGTGTGGGTGGAGGAAGCAACTCCATGGGGTTGTTTTATCCTTTTAAAGATTTTTCGGAAGTTAAAATGCATGGTGTGGAAGCTGCCGGAAGTGGTGTAGCTTCTGGGAAACATGCTGCAGCCCTATCGGCAGGAAGTAAAGGGGTTTTACACGGTGCTTTAAGTTATTTATTACAAGATGGGGATGGTCAAATACTACCGGCCCATTCGATTTCTGCAGGTTTAGATTATCCCGGAGTTGGACCTGAGCACAGCTTTTTTAAAGAAAGTGGTAGAGCTCAATATCATCCCATAACCGATACCGAGGCTATAAAAGCCTTTCAGCTGGTATCCAGACTGGAAGGGATTATTCCTGCCTTAGAAAGTGCCCATGCACTGGCTTATGCCTGCCAGTTAGCACCACAGTTAGACAAAGATAAAATTATGGTCATTTGTCTTTCCGGAAGGGGAGATAAAGATGTAGTTGAAGTACAAGAATTGTTAAGGGGTGAGTTTAGTGAATAGAATAGATAAGGTTTTTGGCCAATTGAGACAAGAGGGAAAAAAAGTATTAATTCCCTATGTCAGTTGTGGTGATCCCCATTTAAAATTTACAGAAGAACTGGTTCTTGGGCTGGCGGAAAATGGAGCAGATTTAATTGAACTGGGTGTTCCCTATTCCGACCCTGTAGCTGATGGACCTACCATTCAAAAAGCTTCTACCAGGGCCCTGGCAGAGGGAGTAACTTTAGAAAAGATATTTTCACTGGTTGAGCGACTCCGGGAAAAAACTAGTATACCTTTAATTATGATGACCTACTATAACCCGGTTTATGTAAAAGGTGTGGAGAACTTTTTAAAAAGGGCTGGGGAGGCCGGAATAGATGGTTTAATAATTCCGGATCTGCCTGTTGAAGAGTCGGAGAATTTAAAAGATGTAGCAGAAAATTATGGACTTAATCTGATATTTCTAGTTGCTCCTACCAGTACTCCGGAAAGAATTAAAAAAATTGTTAATATGGCCCGGGGTTTTATTTACTGTGTAAGTGTTACGGGAATTACCGGAGCCAGAAAGGAATTGGGCGGTGAGCTGGCGAGTTTTTTAAAGGTGGTGCAAGCTCACACCTCCTTACCACTGGCAGTAGGCTTTGGGATATCGGGACCGGATATGGCCCGGAAAGCAGCAGGATTAGCTGATGGCATTATTGTGGGGAGTGCATTAATTGAAAGAATAGAAAAAAATATAGAACATAATGGATTTAATTACGGAAAAGCCCTGGAAGAAGCCATAACCTTTGTTGGAGATTTAAAAACAGCTATTACTATATACTAGTAGATGAACAGAATACAAAGTCTAATCGTGCCCAGTGCCCAGAAATCTAGTGAAGCGAAACCTAAAAACTGGCGTAGCCAGTTTTTTTTTATGTATAAAATTCCTTAAAAAAGAAAAAAATGATAAATGTGCTATTTAATATCGTTACATTAAATTTAAGGAGGCTGGAAAAATTTGAAATTAACTTTTCCCCACATGGGAAATATGTATATAGTAGCTAAAGGCATGCTTGAATATTTAGACCTGGATGTGGTAGTTCCACCTTTTTCAAGTAAAAGAACTTTAAGTATAGGGGTAAAATATGGACCTGAGTTTGCCTGTCTACCGTTAAAAATAAACCTGGGTAACTTTATTGAGGCCAGGGAATTGGGAGCAGATACCATTATTATGGCTGGGGGAGTAGGACCTTGCCGTTTTGGCTTATATGCTCAAGTTGAGCGGGAAATTTTAGAAGACTTGGGATATAAATATGAAACTTTAATATTTGAACCACCAGATAAACATATAGGGCAATTTATTACCAAGCTAAAAAATGTAATAGGGTCAAATTCCTGGTGGAAAGTTTTTCAGGCTATCAAGTTTGGTTATCAAAAATCCTGTGCCGTTGATACTATTGAGAGAAAAGTACAAAGGTTGCGCCCTAGGGAAAAGAAGGTGGGTACGGTAGATCTAATTTATAAAGAGGCTTTAAGGTCAATTGATGCTGCCCAAAGTTATCAATCATTAGAAGAAATAACAAGTTTAGCATTAGCAAAGTTAGAAAATGTTCCTATAGATAAAGATCGTGAAGTTATTAAAATCGGATTGCTGGGAGAAATTTTTGTACTCTTAGAACCTTTTGTCAATCTCGATATTGAAAGGGAATTGGGGAGATTGGGAGTTGAGGTAACCAGATCAATATATTTGAGTGAATGGATTAACAGCCACTTGTTAATGAATTTTGCCAAAAAAGATAAGAAAAAACCCTTTTCCGAACTGGCCAAACCATATCTAAACTACTTTGTTGGAGGACATGGCAGGGAAACTATAGGGTATGCAGTTGGTTTTACCCAGGAAGGATTTCAGGGGTTGATTCAAATAGCTCCTTTAACCTGTATGCCTGAGATAGTGGCTCATAATATTTTACCTAAAATCAGATCAGAATTTAATATCCCCATTATGACCATATATGTTGACGAACATTCCAGCCAGGCAGGTATGGTAACTCGCATAGAGGCATTTGTTGACTTAATAAAAAGACAAAAAGCTCTGACATTTCCAAACACACTATGAGGACAAAAGCAAGTTAAAAAGGATAAGTTAAAAAGGGATTACCAATGATATATTTAGAAATTACTTTAAAAGCTATTTTAACTTATATTTTAATGTTAATTTTTATGAAAGTGATTGGTAAAGCCGGGTTTGCGCAAATGACTCCTTATGATTTAACTTTTGTGTTAATAGTAGCTGCAGTTTTAGGAGTACCACTTACCAATCCTAATAGTTCGTATACATATTCTTTAATTGTTTTTATAGTAGGATTGGTCATGCAGCAGTTGTTTTCCCGTCTATCCTTAAAAAATAAAATTCGTCCCTGGGTTGAAAATAAGCCAACAGTAATAATCGTAGATGGCAAAATCGTTACGGAAAATATGAAAAGCACCCAGTTTGATATGGTCCAGCTTTTGGCAGCATTAAGGTTAAAAGGGATCAGAAATATTGAAGAGGTTGAACTGGGGACATTAGAACCTGGTGGAGATTTTAGCGTAATTACCAAAAAAAATACAATAAATCAAGAATCGGCTAAATCTACTTATTTAAGTTTAAAAGAGGAAACTTTAAAAACACTAAAAAGTAATCAATAGATATTCAGTAAGTAGATAAATCCTATATATTTATCAAACATGAAACATCGGCGAGTTAAAAATAAAAGAAGTGATGACCCAGCACTTAATTGATTTTGAATTAAGATTTCTTCTTTATTAAGTGCCGGGCAGTATTTTAAATCTAACGGACGAAGTGAAGTGAAACCTTAACCTAGCGAAGCGAAACCTAAAAACTGGCGTAGCCCAGTTTTCAATGTTCTTTTACTCTTTCTGCACCAGATTTTTCTAAAATATCTTTAGCTTTTTTTACTTGATTATCACCACATTCAACAGCGATTAAAGTTTTACCTTGTTTTACCTCATTTTCATATTCTCTACTTTCGGTTTCAGGAATACCCATATCTACCAGTGCTCCTCCTAAACCTCCTGCTGCTGCCCCGGAGAGAGCTGCTGCAATTGGACCTGCTGCTAATAAAGGGCCAAATCCAGGTACTGTTAAAGCTCCAGCACCTAAAGCCAGTCCACCTAAAGCACCCCAGGTAGCACCGGTAGCTGCTCCATCAGTGACGGAGTCCGTTGTTCCCATATTCATAATTCCTTCATCTTTCTGTTTGTTTTGTTCATCACCTTTTCTAACTAGAGAAATTTCTCTATCAAAACCTTCTTGTCTTAATTGACCTGCAGCCCTTTCGGCCTGTTCTTTTGATGTAAAAATACCAACAATTTTTTTACTCATTTTTACCTCCTAAATTTTATGAAAAAATTCATTTTTATTTTTCCCTATCTCATTTTAAAATATTCTTGCAGGAAAGAAGAAATTTATAGAGAAATTTTTATTAGTTACCGGGAAAATGTTTATGGAGGTAATTATGATAAAATCTATTGTTGAAGGATACGCAGTGTCAAGTCAGATCAAGAAAATATTAGATGAAGAAGGTTATGTAGTTTTACGTATTGTTTCAGAAAATGCTCAAAATATAAAAATATGTGAAACATTAAAAATAAAAGAAGGGGTTGTATTACCTGAGGGTGCAGATACAATTCTTACTAAACAAATGGTTTGTGATTATGGAAATTTAATAGTACTAGAGAAAGATTTTCAACCTTTTGTAAATATAATTCAAGAGGAGCAATAGCGTGAAAAATAACGCAGCTCGAAGTAAAAAAGGGTACACTTAACAAAGGTCTTTTAGACCCCAAAAAAATGAAACTTTAGTTTAAGCCACAGAAATATCAGTATCTTTTATTAGGCCAAGGGAAATCAGAAGTTTTGCTGCTTGTTTAATAGCTTTCTCTTT
>JASKKI010000076.1 GCA_030154225.1 Clostridia bacterium
AACTAGAAACCTTCCATTATGCTAAAAGTTTAAATATATTTTGGTTTTGTGTGTAATGAAAAAATTATTATTCCGGTGGGAAGGTAGTGATATGAATTGAAACCTATCTTGGGAATTTTATTAGGAGATGCTACAGGAATTGGGCCCGAACTTATTGCTAAAATGTGTGCAGAAGATAAATTTTCTCCATACTGCCGACCGGTTATTATAGGTGATGCCAGGGTTTTGGAAATGGGAAAAAAGATTGCCAAGGTGGATTTCGCCGTTCAGGTAATTGATGATATATCTCAGATTAAATGGGATGGCCCGGTACCTGTACTTGATCAGAAAAATCTGGATCCGGCAACAATTACTCTCGGTAAGGTTGATACCAATTCTGGTCGTGTGACAGGGGACGATTGTGTAACGGCAATAAAATTATGTCAAATTGGAAAAATTCAGGGGATAGTCTATGCTCCTTTTAATAAGGCAGCTTTGAGACTGGGGGGGTACGATTTTGAGTGTGAGCATCATTTGTTTGCACACTATTTTGGAATACAAGGAACCTTCGGGGAAATGAATGTCCTCAATAATTTATGGACCTCCAGGGTGACCAGTCATATTCCGCTAAAGGATGTTGCGGTAAACCTGAGTAGTGAAAAAGTTTTTGAGGCCATAAAATTAGCCCACAAGACTTTAACTAAAGCTGGTTTAAAATTACCCAGAATTGCTGTGGCAGCTATCAATCCCCATGCCGGTGAAAGTGGTTTGTGCGGTAGAGAAGAAATAGATATTATTGCTCCGGGAGTTGAAATGGCAAAAAAAGAAAACATAAATGCTATGGGGCCATTCCCGGCAGATACACTATTCATCAATGCTTTTAAAGGAGATTACAATGCCGTAGTTACTATGTACCATGACCAAGGACAGATAGCCATCAAGCTTATGGGCTTTCAATTTGGAGTTACTGTGGCGGCTGGCCAGCCTTATCCAGTCACAACCCCGGCCCATGGTACTGCCTTTGACATAGTTGGAAAAGGAATGGCCAAAGTGAGTGCAACGGAACAGGCATTGATTTTAGCCGCCAAGATGGCAGGCTGGACAGAATCATAAGGGGGGTTAGAGATGAAAAAAAGATTCAGGTATGTTCCAATAATTTCTATTATTTTTGGCATTTACTGGTTATATTTTGGTTTAGCTGAATATGGTTTCTGGCACGGTACAGCACCTGGTGCCGGTTTCTTTCCAACTATTGTGGGTTTAATGCTCATTGGTTTCAGTGTTTGGATATTGAAAACACCTGTTGTCTATAAACCAGGAGCGTTACAAAAAAGGGCCTTTTACCCTGTGATAGTCGCCTTACTATGTTTTGTATCCATCTATTTAGTTGGTTTAATTATTTCTATGGGATTGATGGTAATACTGTGGTTACTTATTATTGAAAAATACTCTATCTTTCAATCAGTAATAACCGGGATTTGTGCCACTGTATTTATATACCTTGTCTTTAGAATTTGGTTGATGGTACCCTTCCCTAAAGGTTTACTGGGAATTTTTTAGCAGAAAGGGGGAAAGGAAAATGGAAAATTTACAACTATTGCTTTCGGGTTTTGGTACCGCTTTAACAGTACAAAATCTTCTGGCAGCAATATTTGGAGGACTTATCGGAATAGTTGTGGGTGCCATGCCCGGTCTGGGTTCTTTAACAGGTGTTGCCCTGTTATTACCTCTCACATTTAAAATGGATCCAACAACAGGTATCATTATGCTGGCTGCTATCTATTATGCCAATATGTTTGGTGGATCTTTCAGTGCTATTTTGATCAATATTCCTGGCGATTCTCCTGCTGTTATGACCGCCTTGGATGGATATCCCCTTACCCAACAGGGTAGAGCAGGTAAAGCTTTATTTACTGCTAGTTTTTCATCTTTTATTGGGGGAACCATCGGGATAATTTTATTAACAGCACTGGGTCCAGTACTAGCAAGGATAGGTTTAGCCTTTGGGCCTGCAGAACAAGCAGCCCTGATCCTATTTGCCTTAACATCTATCGGTTGGCTCTTAGGCGATGACCCCCTGAAAGGTTTATTAACTACTACCTTTGGTCTTATGTTAGCTACCATAGGTGTTGACCAGCAATTAGGCCAAATAAGGTTTACCTTTGGCTCAGTTAATCTTTTAAGTGGAGTTTCTTTTATCCCACTGGTTATAGGGATGTTTGGTTTTAGTCAGGTGATGGAAATGATGCTCTGTAAGAATGATTATGATGAATTAGCTTGTACTAAGCTGACCATAAAAGAAAGTTTATTAAAAGGTTCCGAGATTAAAAGTATCATTCCAACAGTCTTTCGTTCAGGATTTTTAGGTAACTTTGTCGGCTTACTACCGGGTGCCGGAGCCACTACTGGTTCCTTTTTCGCTTATATACTGGAGAAAAAAGTAGGAAGAGAACGAAAAAATCTGGGGAAAGGTGTTATTTCCGGTGTAGCCGCAGCAGAAGCGGCCAATAATGCTGCTGCAGCAGGTGCTTTTGCACCTTTACTGGCCCTGGGTATCCCTGGTTCGGGAACCGCTGCTGTTTTATTAGGTGGTTTAATGATGTGGGGGTTAAGACCCGGTCCTCTCCTTTTCAAGGAAGCCTCGGACTTTGTTTGGGGATTAATTGCTTCCATGTATATTGGTAATGTAATTGTCTTTATAGTTTCTTTAGCAATAATTCCTTTTCTGGTTAAACTTTTACGTATTCCCACTGCTATTTTAACCCCACTGATAGCTGTAATTTGTATAGTTGGTTCGTATAGTGTAAATAACAGTATGTTTGATGTCTGGTTTATGTTAATAGCCGGGATTATTGCTTACCTGTTTAAAACCTTTGATTATCCAATCGCTCCACTTTTGTTAGCATTTGTTTTAACCCCACGATTAGAACAGACGTTTAGGCAGGCTTTCGAATTATCCAATGGTAACCCGGCCATTTTCTTTAAAAGCCCAATAGCTTTAACCTTTATTGTATTGATTGTGGCCTTTGTTGTATCACCTTTAGTACTAAAAATGTTTTCTAAAAAGAAAGAGCTTTCAGTTAAATCCTAATTCACTCCTCTCTCTTATAAAAGCCTTTATCTTATTGGATAAAGGCTTTTATAAGCGTTATAGAAAGTATAACTTTTGGGCTAACCTTCAATCTTATTCCTGTAGCACGGTAGCACTGTAGCTACTGTAGGTTCTGAAAGACCGACGAAGTCGGTTTTTCTTAAGTATCTAGAAAAAACAAATTGAATTATGGATAAATATTTACTAGCTTGGCAAAATAGCTAAAGTAGATTTTTCTTATAGGATTTGTAATTTTTAATTTTTAATACTAAAATATAGAATGATTAGGTTATATTTTTCCAAAGGAGGGTATAATTTTTGAAAACAGAGTTAACTGGACTGTTAGGAATAAAATATCCCATAATTCAAGGTGGAATGGCCTGGATTTCCGAAGCCCAATTAACCAGTGCTGTTTCTAATGCCGGAGGTGCCGGAATAATTGCTTCAGGAGGTAGAGATGTTGAATGGGTAAGACAAGAGATTAAAAAAACTAAAACATTAACTGATAAACCTTTTGGAGTAAATGTTGTATTAATGGATCTAAACAAAGAAGAAAAGATAGAACTAATTTGTGAGGAAAAGGTAGATTTTGTTACCCTTGGTGCAGGCAATCCTGTTCCTTATATTAAGAAATTTCATGAAGCAGGTATCAAAGTAATACCTGTAGTACCCAGTGTAAAATTGGCTAAAAGGGTTCAGGATAATGGTGCTGATGCTTTGGTTATCGAAGGAATGGAAGCAGGCGGGCATATCGGAACACAAACAACTATGGCTTTAATGACTAATGTAATTCCTGAAATAGATATTCCTGTAATAGTTGCCGGTGGTATTGCAGATGGCAGAGGTATTGCGGCAGCTCTACTAATGGGAGCTGCCGGGGTGCAAATTGGGTCCAGATTTCTGTTAGCCAGTGAATGTACTTTACATCCAAAAGCGAAAAATAAAATAATTCAGGCCGTAGATACAGATTCTGTGGTCACTGGATATTCAAGAGGTCATGGAGTAAGAGGACTTAAGAATAGTTTTACTGAGAAATTTCTCGAATTAGAAAGATCAGGTGCCCCACAGGAAGTATTAAATGAATTGGCTACTGGTACAAACCGTTTAGCTGCAGTAGAAGGTGATATAGAAAATGGTTTAGTTCAAGTAGGACAAAGCTTACATGTTTTAAAAGAAATAAAGAGTGCTGCGGAAATAATTGAAGACTTAATGGCTCAAACTAAAGAAACTCTTACACAAGCAGCTAATTTGTTAAAAGAATAATACTCATAAAACGCAGCTAAGCTGCGTTTTATGAGAAATCAACTTCAAATTGGCCGTTACGGGAGTATACTTTTATGGAATCTGGGTCTACATTTAAAAATTCAAGGTATTCCCAGAGAACTTCCTGGGCTTCTTCTCGTGTGGAGGCACTATTATTTAATAAATCTGTTAAATATTCCAGTAGAGATTCTTCTGTTGCTTCTGGATATTCTTCTGCTTTTCTAAACCTTTCTAATACGTATTTGGTATTATGCATAGATTTTCCTCCTCTTTTAATGGTTGCTGTTACAGGTTTAGAGTGGGACGAAAAGTTTTAAATTATACATAGAAAAAATAGTATTTTTCTTTAATAAATAATAGTTGAATGTTTATAGTTTTGGAAAAATTAATTAGTCACTAGTCACTAAATCTAAAGGATTGGAATGATTAAAATGTTAAAAGAAAAAATTATTGAATACTTTAAGAGTGGTGAAAAGGAACATGAACAGTTTACTATTGGTGCCGAATTCGAGCATTTTATTGTAGATAAGAGAAATTTAAAAACCATAGCTTTTCACGAGGCCAATGGAATTGAAAGTCTTTTACAAGAGCTAAGTAAAAAGGGGTGGCAGGAAAATAGAGAAGGTGAGTATTTAATAGGTTTAAATAAAGATGGTACGACAATTACCCTGGAACCCGGGTGCCAATTTGAACTAAGTGTGAAAAATTCTAAAACAATTAAAAAAATAGAAAGTGTTTATTTAGACTTTTTAAAAGATGTCTTTCCAATTCTAGAAGAACGGGATCAACTGATGCTGGCTGTTGGTTACCAACCGGCCAGTAAAATAGTCGAAATCCAATTTAACCCTAAAAAACGTTATCAATATATGGCCCGGTACTTAAAAGACCGGGGTAAATATGCCCATAATATGATGAAAGGAACGGCGGCTACCCAATTAACCATTGATTATGCTCATCAAGATGATTTTCGCAAGAAATTTCAGGTAGCTTATGCTTTATCTCCTGTTATGTCGGCTTTATTTGATAATTCTCCTATTTTTGAAGGGGAAATTTATCAACAATTTTGTTTGCGCAGGAAAATCTGGAACCAGTGTGATGACCAGAGGTGTGTTATAACCGATATAATGAAAAAGGATTTCGGTTATGATGATTATGCGGAATTTCTTATGAAAAGTCCCCCCATATTTATCAAGGATGGAGATGGGTATGTATATACAGCTGACAAAACCCTGGCAGAAATATATCAACAAAGGCCAATTGACACCGCAGATATTGAACATGCAGTAACCATGGTCTTTCCTGATATCAGGCTCAAAAAATTTATCGAAATTAGAATGGCAGATGCTTTACCATACCCGTTAAATATGGCCTATCTAGCTTTTTGGAAAGGCCTATTATATAGCCAGGAAAACTTGGATGCTTTATATGAATTTACAATGACAATAACACAAGAAGACATTAGTAAAGCTAATGAAGATATTATTAAAGAAGGAATGAATACAAAACTGGGTCAGGGAACACTAAGGGATTTGGCTAAAGATTTATTTTTCATGGCCAGTAATTATATTAATCCCAATGAAGCCCACTATTTACAACCTTTAGAAGCCATTATCTTTAAAGATATTATTCCTAAAGAGATAACAAAAAAGCATTTAATGGAATATAAGGGATAGGGGGGATTTACTTGCCCCAGGGAATAGAGGCTTTAGATAAATATGTTGAATATGTTAAGGAAAACCGGCAGGAATGTTTAGAGGATTATTTAATTTTAAAAAATTCAATAGAAAAGTCGCCGATAAAACATAATGGAGCCACCATTGGCTTTATTTATAACCCTTTGTTTTATTCTCGGGAGGAAATAATAACAATTGAAAAAATTATGCTAAAACTAGTTGAAATACTGGAGAAGGTTATTAAAGAATACCTTCTAAACTCTCAATTTAGAAGAGCATTTAATTTTTCTCAGGAATTAGAAAAATTAATTTTATTGGATCCAGGGTATGAAATGTATTTTCCCATGGCCCGTTTTGATATTTTTTATGATTTTGAGAATAAGGAATTAAAATTTTGTGAATTAAATACCGATGGTTCATCGGGTATGACGAAAAGCCTGGTCTTAGACCGGGAATTTATTAAAAGTAAGCCTATTCTAACAATGCAGAAACAATATAAAATTTCCTATTTAGATCCAGTGGATACATGGATAAAGGCTTTATTGGAAAACTATGCAGGCTTTTCAGGGAAATTTTTTGAGAAACC
This sequence comes from Clostridia bacterium, assembly GCA_030154225.1. Classification (GTDB taxonomy): domain Bacteria; phylum Bacillota; class Peptococcia; order Peptococcales; family BICA1-8; genus JASKKI01. The sequence continues at coordinate 6,593 of JASKKI010000076.1, forward strand.
TAATATCGCCATAATTGATCTTAACTGGTCTAAACAGGGTATGGTTACCGAGTTCCAGGAATTTCAAAGACGCCTAGAGGAGCTGGGTTATCCTACCATAATCTGTGACCCGCGGGACTTAAAATTTCATAACGGTAAGCTTTATTATAAAAATATAGTTATTAATCTTATTTATCGTAGGGCTGTAACTTCGGATTTGTTAAAAATTTATTCAGAAATACCAGATTTAATATTAGCTCTAAAGGAAAAGGCAGTATGTATGGTAGGGTCCTTTAGATCACAAATCATCCATAATAAACAAATCTTTGCTGTCATTCATGACCCCCTTTTTACAGATTTTTTAAATGCAGAAGAAAAAGCATTTATAAAAAAATATATTCCTTACACTGCTATCTATGAAGAAGGACATAGACAAGAGGTACTGGCTGGTAGGAAGCATTGGGTACTTAAACCCCTGGATGCCTATCAATCCCGCGGGGTGTATATAGGTCGGGATTATACTGATGACGAATGGCAGGAAATAGTTGGAAAAATAAAACCGCGAGAATATTTGTTCCAGGAATTTATTGAAGTTCCCAGGCTAGCATTAGTGAATTATGTTGAGGGTCGGTTGGTTGAAGAAAAATATAACCAGATGATTGGCTTATTTCTTTACAATAAGAAATTCTCCGGTTTTTATACCAGGGTTAGTTCTTTTAATAATGTGGCTAGTGGCTTAGGTGCAGTCACCATTCCTAACTTTATTATAGAAGACCGTTGAAAAACTATTTCTCTGTTTCACTAGAATCATAATAAGGTCTCCGCAGGAGACCTTATTATGATTCTTCGTAATCACCCATCTGGGGAGGAGCTGTTTCATTAGTTAGCTCTAGAGCTAGTTCGGTGTCTTCATTTAAAAGTGAGGAACAAGCATTAAAAACATTATTGAATATATCATTATTGGTAATACCACTCTTAAAATTTTTCTTCATTCTATACCTCCAAAACTATTGATGCCGCTGATACTCGCCGATGTTTCCTTTTTGATAAATACTAAGGGTTTTTCTTAGTCCATAGAAGGAGTAACCCGTTTAAACATGTTTTGTAGTTCTTCTAAGAAACCGGATACGGGTCTGCCTCTTTCAATATCTCTGGCAATTTTTTGTAAGCGGGTATAAGTATCAGCATCTTCTGTAACATATACTGTTTCTATATCTGGGTCTTCTTGTTTAACCATTTTTGCTATGTCTTTTTTAACTTTTTCTGCCTCATTACCGGAAAGATTAGCTTTTAAGTCAATACCTACATATACTATTTCTTCTGCAAAAACAACTGTAGCAGCATTAACACTAGGATTTCTTTCAGCAATCATTTCGGCTAATCTTTCTGCTTTTTCTGTAGCCTCAGTATCTCTCCTGTCATCCCTTTCATCCATTCTTGTTTCACCTACACCTCGATCATTATCCCTCGGTGCAGGAGCAGGTCTTTTCTGGGGTGTACAACCAAATCCCAAACCTAAAACCAACACTAGAACAAAAATCAGTAACATAGCAATAATTTTATTTCTTGACAAAATAATCCCTCCTTTATTTTAGTTTTAGTATTTGATTTTAAGTGATGTTTATGCTTGGAAAAAGAATACAGAAAAGTTTTGAAACTTATTTGGAAAGAAATCGCCTATATTTATTAACACTTTGGGTAAAGGCCCAATTGGAATAATTTTTTTTCCTAAATTGGAGGAATTTCTCAAATTAAATTGAATTATATAAAAAAAGGAAACAATATGTAAAAAGGCAAACCTTCTGAAAGGAAGGGACGCAAAGCTATGGGTCTAAGGTCCTCATTTAAGGATTATGATTGCCAGGCTGCCATTAACAACATTTAAAAGGCAGCTCAATATAAAAGAGCTGTTTTAAATTTATTTATTTTTTTACTTATTATTAGGTGGTGGAGAAAATGAAACTTAGATTTAGATTGCCAATTTTAATGGTAGGCTTAATCCTAATTAGCAACATTATTTTAGGGGCATTAAGCTATAATGAAAGTTCAGAGATTGTATTAAAAAAAGAAGGCCAATTATTTAAAAGGATTGTAAAGGATTATCAAAAGTCGACAAACTTGGTAGTTGAAATTGAAAAAGAAGTAGTAAATTCCCTTAGCAATAGGTTAGATTTCATTCAAATGGTAAAAACAGGAAATAATTACGATAGATTTGTTGATTTGAAAAATGACCATCCAGAACTAGTAAATAATATTAAAGTCCAATTGGAGAAAATTACAAAAAACAGGGATAATTTAGAGCAAATATATCTCATTAATAAAGATGGTAAAGTTATTATTGATAGTATTGGTAATGCTATTGAAGATGACTTTTCCAATCAAAGTTATTATTTTGAAGTCATTTACAAGAAACTTACTCAAGTTTCTAAGAATATGTTATCAACCAATACTGGTAGTAATGTTGTTCATTTTGCTGCTCCAGTTATTGATCCAGAAACTGGTACTGCAGTAGGAATGATAGTAAATGCTATTTATACTGATTCCTTTTTTACTGATATGAGAGCAGAACAATTGGGAGAAACAGGGTTTATTTATGTATTAGATAAATATGCCTTTATTCTCAGTCACCCGCAAAAAGATTTAATTGGAACTGTAATTGAAAATAAGAAAATACAAGATGTAATATTTAACTTAAAAAAAGAACAAAAGGTTGATGAGCCCATCCTGGATACTTATGATAATGGTAATATGACCTTTGCTTATACTATGATACCAGGTCTTGAATGGATTATTATAGCGGAAGAAAATACCCATGAGTTTCTACACCAGGTCAATATACTAAGAAATAAAATGCTTACCATCGGACTTATAATAGCTGCCTTGGCTATAATAATAGGTATATGGCAAAGTAGATTAATAACTAAACCTTTAAGCTTATTACAGGGATCCATCGGACAGGTTGCCCAGGGATACTTAAATACTACCAGTATTAAAAGAAAAGATGAGATAGGGGAACTTGCCAATTCCTTTAACGAAATGGTATTAAAACAAAAAGAACTATTAAAACACATAGATAAAACAGCTTCTCAGCTTAATGATGCTTCATTGTCCTTAAGTACAGTAAGCGAAGAAGTCTTAGCCAGTGCGGAACAGGTGGCAACAAGTATAGATCAGGTTGCTTCAGGTATAGGAGATAATGCTAAAGATGCTGAAATGACAAGTAATGCATTGTATGAAGTAGGGGAAAAGGTAAATGATGTTATAAATATAGTTACCAAGATGCAGGAAGAAAGTATGGCAATTGTTAATCTAAATAATGATGGTGTAAAAGTTGTAAGGGAATTACAGTCTACCAATGAACGTAGTACTGTTGCCACTAAACAGATTGCTGAAGATATAGCTGAGCTAAGTAGTAAATCTGCGCAAATAGGTAATATTGTAGTAACAATAGATGCTATATCAGAACAGACCAATTTATTAGCCTTAAATGCAGCAATAGAGGCAGCTAGAGCAGGCGAAGCAGGTAGAGGCTTTGCTGTAGTAGCTGATGAAATAAGAAAGCTTGCTGAACAAAGTTCTGCAAGTACCGGGGAAATTAACAAAATAATCAAAGAGATCCAAAAAGAAATAGACCAAGTTGTAACTAAGATGCAAGATGTAGGAGATGCAGTTGAAAAAGAGAGTCAGGTAGTTAACGAAGCTAAAGCAATCTTTGATAAAATCCATGGTGCTATTCAAAGTATAACCAGAGAAATTGATATGGTATCCCAGGCGATGGACAAAGTTGTAACAAGTAAAGATGTAGTTCAAGGTTACATGAATAATGTAAGTGCTGTTACTGAAGAAGTATCGGCAAGTGCAGAGGAAATAGCTGCCACAGCAGAAGAACAGACTGCTTCCATAAATGAAGTGACCCAGGCTGTAAATGGATTAAAACAACTAGCAGAAGAGCTAAAAGGGCTGCTCTCTTTCTTTCAAAATGTCGATGAATTGAAAAAAGAAGACTATGAAGAAACAGTTGTAGAAATAAGTGAAGAACCTTATGAAAATATAATAGAAGAAGTTGAAAATTCAGGTGAAAGTATCGAGGAAGAATTAGACGAAAGTTTTGAGAAAATAGAAGAAACCGATAAAAATCAAGGGGAAAACTAGATTTTAAAATCGAAGAAGATAAAAAAGAAGATTAGTAATTTTAAATACCGTTACAGATTTGTAACGGTATTTAAAAATATCTACACAAATATAAGGACTATATTCTATGAACTTCTATTAATTTAAAGCAGATTGTATAATAAATTAAAAAGATATTAACTTTAAAGAATTATTTAAAAAGGGAGGAAAAGTAGATGAGTATAAACGAGTGGCATAATGAGACATTGGGGCAAAAGGTTGTAGAGGCTTTGAAGAAGAATAATTTTGATGCTATTTATTTAGCTAATAAGGAGGAAGCCATTGATCATGTTCTAAAGTTTATTTCTCCAGGGATGAAAGTTGGGATTGGTGGTTCTATTACTCTAAACGAATTAGAACTACCTAAAAAGGCCCAAGAAAAAGGAGCACAGGTTCTAAACCATAATTTACCTGATTTAACTCCTGAAGAAAAAATGGAGATTAGACGTCAACAATTATTAAGTGATGTTTTCTTATGTAGTGCAAATGGTATAACTTTAGATGGGTATCTTGTTAACATAGATGCTACGGGGAATAGAACAGGTGCTATGACTTTTGGTCCCAAAAAAGTTATAATTGTGGCAGGGATAAATAAGATATGTAAAGATGCACATTCTGCTTTGGAAAGAATCCAGATGAAGACTGCTCCCAAAAATAATAAACGTTTAAATACGCCTAATCCATGTACTACCACAGGAATATGTATGGATTGTAAAGGTAAAACCAGAATTTGTAATATTTATACAATAATTAAAAGGAAACCGGTTGCTACTGATATTAGTATCGTTCTTATCGGCCAACCCTTAGGATTTTAGTAGGATGCTGAAAAGTGGTGACGAACTGCCATCCTTCATTTTGTAAGTTGAGTGGGTAAGAAAAACTTTGAGTTGGTGAAGTAATCTTAACCTAAAATAAATAGCTGTAGGACTGTAGGTTCTGTAGAACTGTAGGCACAGAAAAAACGGGTAAAGCCCGTTTTTTCATTCCACATATACCAGTTCATATTCCCTGGTACCTAATCCAATTTTTTCTGCATGGCTAATTTGCACATTATAATCGTTTTCCGGCCATAACTGGCTTAATATATCATTACCTGCCTTTTCATTTAATAGATCAATAGAAGCTTGGTCAATTGCTACCGGGTCATAAGAAGCAAGAATACCGATATCCTGGATAAGTTTATCCTGGGCTTTCCCCATACAATCACATTCTTTTGAAATGTGGGTTAAAAAGTTAAAGTAACATACTTTTCCTTTCTTATCCTTTACAGCACCTAATGCATATTCGGCCATCTTTTCCTGTAAAGGAATACTGGCATTACTAAAAGAATGATTTATAGCCTGGTAACGGCAGGTTGCAATACATTCTGCACACCCATAGCATTTATCCAGTTCTATACGGGCCACACCATCATAAAGGTCTATTGCTTCTTTAGGACACCACGTTATGCAAAGACCACAGGCCTGGCATTTTTCTGGATTTACTTCAGGCTTAATATCAGTATGTTGAACCTGTTTACCACTACGGGGAGCACTTCCCATAGCCAGGTTTTTAATTGCCGCACCCAGGCCAGTCAAAATATGGCCTGTCATGTGACTTAATACAACAAAGGAATGACTATGTAAGATATCATTAGCAATTTTTACAGATTTAAAATGCTTTCCTTTAACAGGTACTTCGGAAAAATTTTTAGATAAAAGTCCATCGGCGATTATAACAGGTACTCCTAAATTTTCAATACTAAATCCGTGTTCATAAGCCTGCATTAAATGGTCTATTGAATTAAACCGTTGTCCTCTGTATAAGGTGTTAGTATCTGTTAAAAAAGGTTTACAGCCACTTTTTTTAATTACATTAATTAATGGTTTAATCCATTGGGGTTTAATATGGCCAGTGTTATTTTTTTCACCAAAATGGATTTTGATTGCTGTATATTCTTTTGCCTTGAATATTTTTTGGAAACCGGCTGCATTATACAGGCTGAGTACTTTTTCTTGGATCTGAGAAATATCGAAGTTGGGGTTTAAAGGTGAAAACCATACTTTAGTCATTTAATAATACCTCCATAAAAAATAATTTCTAAATGAAATATTATACTAAAACTAGATATTTTAGAAGTAAATTAAAAATATTTTTTACCCAATATTTTTTGGAAATAAACTATAGATGAAATTATTACCTTTTATTCATACCATAAATTAATAATCTATAATTTTTATAATTGCCAAGTTTATAAAGTACATAAAATGCTATAATTTTACATTTCAGAATATTGCCAATATAATAAAAATAAGAAGAATACATGGAAAAGGGGGAATAAAAATGAAAAAATGTACCTGCTGTTCATGTAAATACTATCTACAAAGAAAAGAGTTTTGTATGGCCAAACAAGAAAAAACTACATGTTTCGATAGTTGTTGCCCAGAATATGAAAATAAATAACATTTAAAAATGGTCTCCAAAAGAGACCATTTTTTTTTGCTACAGTTTGATAGTACAATAGTTTATAACTTAGCTACTTAACTTTAATAACTTAGACAGAAGTAGTAATTTTAAATTTTCACAAGGGAAATGTATACAAAATACATTGCAAAAAAGGCTATACATTTTTTAGCAATTCTATTACAATAATTATGAAAAAAATATTTTAATATTATAAATATTCTGATTATATTTGTGCTACTATGTTTCTTGATGACAATAACGTTCAAGTTTCTTCAAATTGCTTTGAAGAAATATTTGAGCGTTTTTTTAAAGATAAGGAGGTGAAGATAGCTTAATTTTCTTTTAAATTAAAAAACAAATGAAATGGAGGAAAAATTGTGTCAGATTTAAATTTAAACAC
>JASKKI010000012.1 GCA_030154225.1 Clostridia bacterium
AAATTGAGAACAAAAATCGGTATGATTTTTCAGCATTATAACCTTGTAAATCGACTTACGGTCATTGAAAATGTTTTGCATGGTAGATTGGGTTACAAGTCAACATTGGCTGGGATATTGGGTAGATATAGTGAGGAAGAAAAGCGGCAGGCCTTTGAGATAATAGAAATATTGGGGCTCTCCCATCAAGTTTACAAAAGGTGTGACCAGCTCAGTGGTGGACAGAAGCAGCGGGTGGGTATTGCTAGAGCCCTGATCCAAAACCCCAAAATGTTGCTGTGTGATGAACCCATCGCTTCACTAGATCCTAATGTATCCAAGGTGATTATGGATCATCTTAAAAATATTTCTACCAAATTGGGGATTACCTGTTTGGTAAATCTTCACCAGGTAGATGTTGCCATGAATTATTCCGATAGAATTATTGGTATCAATAATGGTAAGGTTGTCTATAATGGACCTCCTAACCTGACACCGGAACAAATTTACATGATATATGGTTCAGAGGCAGGAGAATTAATTATGGATTTGGGGGGAAAAAATGCGAGTTGAAGCATTGGTAAAGAGAAGGAAATACAGTTTAATATTCTTTTCCATATTATTAGTTTTCACACTGGCTTCTATCATTGTTACTGATTTTGATGTTACAAAAGGTTTTACCTGTATTCCCAAGGCTATAGTCTGGTCTACCAAGAACTTTTATCCTAATGCTGACTCCTTGGAAAAGATACCTAAAATTTTAACAAAATTAAAGGAAACTGTCTTTTTGTCTGTTGCGTCAACCACTGTTGCAGCGGCTTTTGCTACGTTTTTTGCGTTATTTGGTTCCCATACAACCCGGATAAACGGATTTTTAAGTATATTAATCAGAGGCATTGCTTCCTTATTTCGTAATATACCGGTTGTTGCTTGGGCTATGATCCTATTGTTTTCCTTCGGGCAAAGCTCTCTGACAGGATATTTTGCACTGTTTTTTGTAACCCTGGGATTTTTAACCCGGGCTTTTATGGAAACCATAGACGAGACAAGTAAAGAGTCGGTTGAAGCTTTAAAAGCTGCCGGGGCCAGCTATTTTCAAATAATATTTCAGGCTGTAATACCGTCCAGTCTTCCCCAGATGATTAGCTGGATGTTGTTTATGATTGAAACCAATATACGCAGTGCAACTTTAGTTGGTATTCTGACCGGTACAGGTATCGGTTTTATTTTTAATTTATATTACAAAAGCTTTCAATACAACGCAGCAAGTCTGGTAGTGGTTTTTATTGTAATAACAGTTTTTGCAATAGAGTTTATTTCAAATTATGTTAGAAGGGTGATTTTGTAATGGAACTAAATGAATCATTAAAATCTCTATGGGCTGAGTTCCAAAGGCAGGAACAATCGGCTGTATCAAAAAAACTTAAAATTAGAAAGGCTAATAAAGCTTCAATAGTAATGAATATTACTCTAGTTTCTCTGGCTTTATTAACAATTTACGGATTCTTCACCTTTGATTATAAAGGCGTAAATATTCTGGAGGCAGTTATTGCAACTATCACCAATCTAAAACCAATGTTTTTAGAGCCAAGATTTAATCACTTTGGCTTGGGAAAAGGTCTTTACCAGGTGGTAGTTACTTTAGGATTAACTTTTCTGACAACTTTAATCGGTGGTACCATTGCCTTATTCCTGGGCCTTTTGGCAGCCCAAAATTTATCTTCCAAAAACGTGTCAAATCTAATTAAAGGTTTTGTAGCATTTGTCAGAGCGGTACCTACTGTTTTATGGGTATTAATTTTTGCAGTTGCTGCAGGTCTGGGAAGTGTTGCAGCAGTTATCGGTATGACTTTCCATACTGTAGGCTATCTAATTAAAGCTTATTCTGAATCTTTTGAAGAGCTGGATGAAGGGGTTATTGAAGCTTTAAAGGCCAGTGGTGCTAATTGGTGGCAAATCGTTTTTCAAGCGGTTATTCCTTCTTCAGTGACTTATTTGTTATCCTGGACCTTCATGCGTTTTGAAATAAACTACATGAATGCAGTTGCAATGGGCGCTGCAGCAGGTGCGGGAGGCATAGGATATGAGCTATTTATGGCAAGCGGATATTATTTTGATTTGCGGGAAGTTGGGTTGATAACATACTTTATTTTGGCTATAGCAATTATGTTAGAATATATATCTATTAAATTGAAAATTAAAGTTCTGTGAGAGGAACGAAGTCGGGATAAATTTCCTGACTTCTACCTACTCGATTTAATATTTAAGAAAGACTAGAAACTCTTGATATTTGGCGTGAGAACGCCAATCGGGCGACCCCCTAAAATTAGAGAATAGCCATTTGAATCTTATACTTTCTTAATATTGCTCATTATTTCATACTTACCCAACACTTCGAAAATTGTATCAGTCACCCTTATGGTGTCAAGGACAAGGGCTAACGCCTGCTTCGCACCCTTGACACCACCTAAGGTAGCCTGATTAGAAAAACTTAAGGGTTGATTAAGATTAATATCTTTAGTTTTCAAAGGGCATTTGTATCATTAAGCAACCATTTCATGACCAGTAATTTGGCCGTTCGTAATTGATTTATAAAATTCATTAGGAGCCAGATAATTGATGCTACTATGTCTGCGCCTGTTGTTGTAATAATCTATATATTCGCTAACTATCTGATAAACTTCAGCAAAATCAGCAAATTCGTTACGTTTATAGCATTCATCCTCCAAGATAGCGTGGAATGATTCTATGTATGCGTTTATATTAGGTGTTTTCACAGGAATTCTTTCATGTTCAATATCCCAGGTATTGCAAGTTTCTTTAAACAGCTTAGAAATAAATTGAGAACCATTATCTGTTCTTATAACAGGCAACTTCATGCCAGGGGCTAAGCCTCGCTTTTTGAGGGCATTTATGAGTACCCTGCAAGCATCTTTTGCTGTAGCGCTTAAACCTATATGATAACCAACTATAGATCTGTCAAACACAGCTATAGCTGAAAGTTGAAAGAAAAATCGCCCAGTACCTGTAATATAACCGTATTTGACGTCCATCTGCCAAAGTTGGTTGGGACTTGTTACTTTCTCTCTCTTAGCTAGTTTTCTTGGCGTTTGGAATTTATTTTTCGCTGAGGACGCAAAATATTCAGTTCCTTGCAAAGTCTGTATACCTTTTTGTAATTTATTATTAAATCATAATCCTCCTGTAGGCATATGGTTAGTTTCCGGTAACCATAAGGTAATCCGTCGCCTTCTATCAGTTCGTAAAGGCATTCATTGATTTTTTCATCTGGTATTTTTTCTCCTTTTTTATTCAGAGAATATCCTGGTATTTCACGTCCAACCTGTTTTTTTGTGGGTATCTTATTCTCTTTATGCCTTTTACTACTTTCTTTTTCAATGTAATAATAATAGGTGGAAGCAGCTAGGCCGATAGAGTTGAGAACAATATTTGTATTGTATCCCTTTTTTATCCACCTTTTTGCAATGGCAACTCTATCGGCTACCGAGGGTTTTTTTAAAGTCCCTCAATTCTCGTAAAATTGCCAGCCCCAATTCTTTATCAGCAAGGAGACGCTTTAATCTGTCGTTTTCAGTACTTATTTCTTTAAGTTGTTTTTCCATAGCTTTATAGCGAGCATCTTTGGCTTTTGGCAGAGGTTTAACTGAGCCTCTTTGACGTTGTTTTTAACCCATGTATGGATGGTATTGGGAGATATTTCATGTCTCCGGGCTGCTAAAGCTACATTCCCTGTTTTCTGACATTCTTTTAAGATTTGTTCTTTGAACTCATCACTATACTGTCTTTTAGTCATTTTTTTTTATCCCCTGTTAATTCTAATTCTAACACATACAAATGTTTACTCCAAAGATCCTAGGGGGCTATATAGTTCACAAGTAAAAGTAACTGCCTACTTAGATGTTTTAGTTCATTTAGAAGCTGGTCAAAACCAGATTCCTTTATTTTGCTATACATATAATCAATTAGGTACAAATAGTAATGAAGTTGTGAATTTTGCAGGTGAACATATAGGACAAACATCAAGTAATTGTTACCGACAAGTAGCGGACGCAGGGATTGCTGCATGGAGAGTGATGGTGAACAATAGATGAACCTTAATTTACAACCTGGTCAGAATATATACAAATACTTGCTAAAAAGAAAATTAGGTAATGGACAATTTGGGCAAGTATGGTTATCAACAGATACTTCAATCAATAAAGAAGTGGCATTAAAAATTTTAGATGATCCATATGAAACAGTAGCAAATTTATTAGAAGAAGCCAGGATTGAAAATAAATTAAATCATCAAAATCTACTTAAAATATGTTATGCTGATGTAGTAAAGGTTGAAGAAAAATTAATAACTCTTATTTCTCAAGAATACCACCCAAATGGTTATTTAGTAAATAGGTTGAATAATTTTAATTTTTTGCCATTACCAGAAGTAATAAAATATTTATGTGACATACTTTGTGGTCTAGAATATCTCCACCATCAAGGATTTTTTCATAATGACATAAAACCTTCTAACATTTTAATTGGTAATAATAGTGAGGGTATTCTTGCTGATTATGGTATTACAGGCTTTTCTCCTGATGGAGGTTCTATAACTCCTAAAAGTTCATATATTATTCATCAAGCTCCTGAAACATCAATGGAAAAACCAATTATAAATATTGCAACTGATATTTATCAAGTAGGTGTTACAGCATTTTGATTGCTTAATGGTATTAGTTTTGTTTCGAATGATTTCGATAATTTTGGTAAAGAAATATTTCAAAAGAAAAAAGCACAAGGACGTATCCCAAATAAAGCTCAATATTAACCTTTTGTTCCTATAACTATAAAACAAATAGTTAATAAAGCTTTGAAAGTAGACCCCAGAGTCCGGTGTAATTCACCTTTAGAAATGAGAAGAGCCCTAGAAAGATGTACTTATCCTGGTTATTGGACAACAGACGAAAGCTGCAATTTGATAGGTGTAGGTACTAAATATACTTATAGATTTGAAAAAATTCCTAGACCTCAAAACTTATTTAATGTCAATTGTTATAAACAAAACAGTATTTCAAAGAGAGAAACAAGGATACTGGCTTATTGTAATAAAAATTTATCTGTTAAAGAAGCTAATAAATTAATTTCCCAGTTTTGTGATTGGGTGGTAAACAATGCAGAATAATAACTCACTTCATCTAACACGGGGTTAGCGACATCGTGAGCATTCATCTTGGGACAAGCTCGACATCGCTAACCCCTTAACGTTATACGCAATTCGTTCATGGCGCCAAAGAAATTTAAATTTAAAGGAGATGTAGAAAATGGAGGGAAATATGAAAAATAATAAAAGAAAAATACCTGGTATGCTTTACATACTTGTTTCCTTTATTCCATGGATTTTTTACTGGGTATTGTGTGGTATGGGAAACAGGTTAGGAGTGATTATTCCCTTTGTAATTTCTTTAATTCTCATAATCCCTCAAATCCGCAAAAGAGATTTCAATCTGATGGACGTTACTTCCGTTCTCTATTTTAGCATAGCTATTATTGGTACATTTACCTTCAACCTAAACATATTTGTCGAAAATAGCGGTTTTATTGGCTATTTTGTTTTATTTCTAATGGCACTAATTTCCGTAATCATCAAGCAACCTTACACCCTTCAGGTTTCGAAAAGGGATTATCCAGAAATCTATTGGAAGGAAAAATCATTTCTGGCTATCAACAACATAATTACAGGGGTCTGGACGGTAGTATTCATAGCAAATGCAACTATATTTTTACTTTTCGGTATGCCTCTTAGAATAATCCTTTCAAACAATCTAATTGCTCTTGGTATAGTATTCTCAATCCTTTTCCCTTTGAAAGCACCTGCTTACTTCGCTTCAAGGGAATTTAAGAAGTATGACTGGAGTGTTAAGGTAACTTCCCAAAATCCTAAGGGAGAAAACGAATACGATGTCATCATCGTTGGCTCTGGCATAGGGGGATTAACCTGCGGTGCTTTACTTTCGAAAAGAGGTTATAAGGTTTTGGTTTTAGAGCAACATTATCAGGTTGGAGGTTATTGCTCTTCTTTTAAGAGGAAAGATTTTGTCTTTAATACTGGTGTGGAAAACGTAAGCGGATTATGGGAAAAAGGGCCTATCAGCTATCTCCTTAAAGAGCTTGGACTCAAAAAGGATGAGCTTTTCGTAAAGAATAGAATGAGATACATCTTTAAGAAAAAGGAAATTGATGCCAATAACTTAGAGGAGTTCATAAAAGTCCTCTCAGATATGTTTCCATATGAGAAGGAAAACATTCGTGCCTTCTTTGATGAGGCTAAAAAGGCTTATGAAGAATGCTATAAAGATGCTGAGATCTATGGCACACCTTTACCTGCTGAACTCATTGTTAAAGTCTTTGGTGAAAGAAAGCTTTTAGATTACCCAAGGGAGCATCCTCACTTCTATAATTGGATGGACAAGGCGTATAAGCAAAAGCTTGATGAATACTTCACCAATGAGGACTTAAAGACTTTACTCTGTGCTTTGTTGGGTTACGTAGGAACAGAGCCGGAGAAAACTTCCGCAAGCAGTGCACTTACTGCGGTTATCGCTTATTATCTCCACGGTGGGTATTTTCCGAGGGGAGGGGCTCAGAGGTTTGCAGATAGCTTAAAGGAAGTTATCGAAAGTCATGGTGGAAAGGTTTTGGTTCATCACAAAGCTGATAGGATATTGGTAAGAGAGGGTAAAGTTGAGGGAGTGAGAGTTAATGATAAGATTTTTAGAAGTCGGATTGTGGTGGCGAATGCAAACGCTAAAACCACATTTCTGGAGCTCGTTGGAGAGGAGAATTTAGATGAGAAGTTCGTTGAGTACATAAAAAGCTTAAAAATGTCTCCTTCCGTTATCATGGTGTTCTTGGGGGTTGACATGGATTTGGCAAGTTACCCAACGATCATCGAGAATTTGGACGACGGGTATAGTATAGTCATTAACTCCAATGCTGATCTAAGCTTGGCGCCAAAAGGCAAGGCAAGTGTTACAATATTAACTGGCGACAATTACCACGATTTTTCAGAAAGAGAGGTAAAAGAGTATTTTGAAAAGAAGAAAAAGTTCACCGAAATGCTAATTAAGAGAGCTGAAAAAGTTATCCCTAATTTGAGCAAGCATATAGTTGTTCAGGATGCAGCAACGCCAAAAACCTTTGAAAGATACACATCAATGCCAGAAGGAGCAATCTATGCTTTTGATCAGTCAATTTATACCAAGAGACCTTACTTTAAAACACCGATAAAAGGGCTATATTTAGCAAGTGCATCTACTTTCCCGGGAGGAGGAATTGAAGCAGTTGTAATCTCTGGAATAATTTGTGCAAACAATATATGTAATTGGGAGGTTGAGGCGCCATGAACGAACTCTCCGGTATCACTCCGACCCTCTATATCAAATCTGGAAACGAAATTAATAGATAAGGTTAAAATCCAGTTAATAGAGGAATACAATAAGAGTTTTTTACCGTTGTTTGAAAACTTAGATTATCTTTTTAGTTTTATCGATAATTTAACTTATAAAGCCGGGGCTTTTATAGCCCTTTCACCTTTCTGATGATAGGTCTTGTTTTTTAGAATATACCCAACCCCAAACAGCAATTGACAAAAGTACCGCCCAAAAGGTTAGTTTCCACAAGGGGGATTTAGCAAAACTGTGCGGTAAAAATGCCAGTTCCGGGTGAGATACAGTATAAATTAATAATTTTATTCCCACCCATCCGACTATAAGGAAAGCAGCAGTTTCCAATCTGGGTCTACTGTGAATGAGAGAGACAAAAAAGTTGGCCGCAAAACGCATAATCAGCAACCCTGTTAACCCACCTGCGAATATTACGAGGAACTGCCCGGTATCCAAAGAACCAATGCTTCCCCAGTTAGTGGGGGGGAGCGTAACGGCCAGGGCAACCGCTGCTAATATAGAATCTACCGCAAAGGCAATGTCCGCTAACTCAACTTTTAGTACCGTTAACCAAAAGTTTGTTTGAACCGGTACCTGTGTAGAGTGGGAATCTGTTTTCTTACCATTATGATGTCTTATCAAATGGTTTATGGCGATAAACAGTAGATAAATAGCCCCTATAGCTTGCACCTGCCAGATGTCTACCAGGAAGGATATGACAAAGAGAGAAGCAAACCGGAACACAAATGCCCCCAGCAGGCCATAAAATAATGCTTTTTTTCTGGTCTCAGGAGGAAGATGCTTCACTAAAATGGCCAGCACTAAAGCATTGTCAGCCGCTAAAAGCCCTTCCAGCCCTACAAGAATAACAAGCACCCATCCGTATTCTAAAAGCAAAGTAAAATCCATCAAAACCTCTCCTTATCAAGATATGTTAGTACTTAACAAAACAAAAAGACCTTTATCCAGTTTTACACCAGATAAAGGTCTCGCAAGCAGCATTATGTGCTGCCAGTAAAGCCGGAGAAAAATCTCGGAATGACGACTTTACAGTAAGCTACTCCCCTTTAGCGCGCTATTTGATTAAGAAGATTGTAACTCAGAGTATAAGTTTCTGTCAACTAGAAAAAGTCTGGTTATAAAAGAATTTGGTTATGAAAAAAATGTTAGTTAACTTTTTTTATATTTCAGGAAATTATGCTTTAAATTAAAGTAAAATGTAGATAACTTCAAAGCATAATTCCGCATATCAACAAAATCAACTCTTAAATCTTTTTCAAAGATTTTGTTCCTGCTACCTTTGCCTTATGTTTTATTCAATCACGAGTATTATGTATTCATCTTGGGATTCAGTTGACAGAAACATAAACTTTGGATAAACTGTTTATAAATTAAAAAATATTCCAATTGGTTTTAGGTTTGTCTGTTTCATGGTAAGTGAAACGGGGAAACCATAGGATATTTAAAGCAATTTGGAGGTTGGACGAAAGGCTTTTTAGTTGACCTGGGTATCTTGATGATGGTCAGGTTGATTATTATGTCGGTTGTACAGCATACCAACGCTTTAACCTAATGATTCTTTAGGTTTTAGCGTTTTTTTTTTAAAATCAAAGTATTCATTATGAGTCAGGAGGTGTTTTCTAATTGAATAAATTAGTTGGAATCATTGCCGGGAATCGGGCCGATGCCACGGTCATGGAACTGGCAAAGGATGTTTTAGTGGAGGTAAACGTGCCCACTGAACTGATTGTGCTATCTGATTACTCAGAACCTATAGAATACTTACATACTTATGCTCTAAGTGCTGAATGTAAGGGAATTGAGTTAATAATAGCAGGGGAAAGTGACAAGCCTTTTCTTATTCCTTTATTAATTTCAACTACTACGATTCCCATCATTCATGTGCCTATAAAAACAAGTGAAACCTTAAATCCTGAGTGTGTAGATAAAGCCGTTATATGGTGGGGCAAAAGACAGTTGCCTTATGCAACTACTTTACCCGGTGACGGGCATGTGGCGGGCTTGTGGGCAGCCCAAAAACTGGCGGTTGACCATCGGTTCATTTATGACAAGTTAATCAGTCTTTCAAATGCATAAATAAATGGGCGCACTATTTTGATCTTGATTACAATAAAGTTTTGGTTTAGACTGGACGCCATAGCTTTTGACCGACATATTTCTGTGAGGAGGGAATGGTTAAGTGGTATTCAAAAAGCTCCTTGTTGCCAACCGGGGGGAAATTGCTTTGCGGGTTTTACGTACATGTCGAGAAATGGGCATTAAAACAGCAGTGATATATTCTGAAGCTGATAGTAATTCAAGACACGTTAAGGAGGCCGATGAAGCCTATTGTGTAGGACCCGCACCTGCTGTAGACAGCTATTTAAATACACCTAGAATTTTAGCCAAAGCCATGGTGGCCCACGTTGACGCCATTCACCCGGGGTATGGATTTTTGTCGGAAAATGGTGAGTTTGCTGAAATCTGCGAGAGGTATGGTTTTAAGTTTATTGGACCAAAATACGAAACGCTAAAACTTACCGGTAATAAACTTAAAATTAGAGAAATTGCCGCCAAGCTCGGTATACCGGTGGTACCGGGAAGTTATAAACCCATTAACAATAAGTTGGATGCGGTAGAGGTTGCCCGTGAAGTTGGATACCCTGTTTTGGTCAAACCAGCTGCCGGGGGAGGAGGCAGGGGTTTACGAAAAGTTAATAGTGAACATGAATTGGAAGCACAAATAGAGTCTTCTGCGCGAGAGGCCGGCATGACCTTTGAAACTAAGGGTATCTTTATTGAAAAGTACATTGAAAAAGCGAGACATGTTGAGGTGCAGGTTTTGGCAGATAACCATGGTAATGTAGTGCATTTAGGTGAACGGGACTGTACTATCCAGAGGCGTCACCAGAAGCTGATGGAGGAAAGCCCTTCTCCTGCGGTAGATGAAGAACTTCGCCGCCAAATAACTTCATCGGCCCTGACGTTGGTCAAAGGAGTAGGATACGTTAATGCAGGTACAGTAGAATTTTTATTGGACCAAGAGGGGCGGTATTACTTTATAGAAATGAATAGCAGAATACAGGTGGAGCACCCAGTTACGGAAATGGTAAGCGGTGTTGACTTGATTAAACAGCAAATTCGTATTGCTGCTGGAGAAAAACTTGAGTTTTCTCAAGATGATTTATCATTAAAGGGGTGGGCACTAGAATGCCGTGTTAACGCAGAAGACCCCTGTGAAGACTTTAGACCAAGTCTCGGTACTATTAGAAACTACATCCCTCCTGCTGGCAGTTCGGTACGGGTGGATGATTATGTTTACAGTGGTTATAACATTCCCCCACATTATGATTCCTTGCTCGGAAAGGTGGTAGTCTGGGGTAATACCCGTTCTGAGGCAATCGAGCAAATGAAAAAAGCCCTAGATGAGTTTCATATAGAGGGAATAAAAACCACCATTTCATTCCACAAAAAGGTTTTGAACCATCCAGTATTTCTAGGAGGGACTGCATATACAAAATTTGCTGAAGAGTTAGTGGAAAAATTTGATTCAAAATATAATCAGTTCAATTTAAACTGACAATTATAAGAGGGGGCAAGTTTGTTGCAACTAACCAAAGGCCGAGTTGAGGCTGAAATTAGCACCAGGATTATCCAGTTTGAAAAGGAACATATGGGTCGGGGCCCTACTGAGGCAAAGACATATATATTAAAAGACATGGTTTTGGTTCGGCTTAAAAATGTATTAACCCCGGCTGAACGTGAATTATCGAAAACCAAAGAAGGAAAGGTTTTAATCAAACAGGTAAGAATTCAGTTGTTTGAAAATTCCCGCTCCATGCTGGAAGAATTAATGGCAGATGTTTTGGATGCATCAGTTATGAGTCTACATTCGGATATCAGCACGGTTACTGGTGAACGGGTTATTGTGTTTATTTTGAACCGTAATGTGGAGGATGATTTTTAGCTAACAGTGCTCAATTGTTTTAGATGTGTTTATTAGGAGACGAGAGGTGTAGAGTATGACTTCTTCTAAAGGAAAGATGGAAGATGAGATAACCAAGGCTATGATTCAATGGGAGAAGGAGTACAAAGGTAGAGGGCCTACCGACGTTAAAACCGATCTTATTCGTATTATGGTTCTCGTTTCCCTTACAGGAGTATTAATTCCGGCTGAATAGCATTTGGCTAGGGACAAGGAAGGGATGGCTTTGATCAAAAAGTTGCGTCAGCAATTGGTTGAGCAAGGACGTCCAAAGTTAGAAGAGCTTATTTTTGAAATAACTTCTACAAAAGTTATAAGCTTACATACAGATGTAAGCACCAAGACCGGTGAAAGGGTCTTTGTCTTCGTGCTGGTGAAAGAAATTGGATAAATGAAACTACAACTTTCTTAATGTTGGAAGGCATTTTAAAAGGTAGGGATATCGGTTAAAGTGCGATCCAATACCAAATGGAAGGTAATTTGGTATTGGATTTTTTATTTTTTGCTTTTTATCAAAGGAGGCAGAGTGATTTGAAGTCTGTTGTTTCGGTAATCATGGGAAGCAAGTCGGACTGGGACGTAATGAAGGAGGCCTGTTCAATCTTGGAAGAATTAGGTATTACTTATGCGAGAGAGATAGTGTCGGCTCACCGGACTCCTGACAGGCTCTTCGCTTTTGCGGAGAATGCTGCGGGTCAAGGGATTAAAATAATCATAGCGGGAGCAGGGGGGGCTGCCCACCTGCCAGGAATGATAGCAGCCAAGACAACCCTTCCAGTTATCGGAGTGCCTGTTCCTGCTACTCACCTGCAGGGGGTGGATTCTCTCCTATCTATTGTACAAATGCCGGCGGGCGTACCAGTAGCTACTGTAGCGATCGGTGTCAGCGGAGCGAAGAATGCGGCACTATTAGCTGCTCAAATTTTAGCATTAGAAGATGAGGAACTAAGAAGGAGACTGCAAATACGCAGGGATGAAGTGGCAAGACAAGTGGAAACGGAGGGATTTTTTTAAGGTGGTACGCAAGTTGATAATGCCCGGATCAACCATTGGACTTTTAGGAGGAGGACAACTGGGGAGAATGGTAGCCCTTGAGGCTAAAAAAATGGGCTATAAAGTTATTTGTTTGGATCCTACTCAGGATTCCCCCTGTGGCCAAGTGGCTGACGAGCAGATTGTCGCTTCTTTTGATAACTTGGAAGCTGCACAAAAACTGGGAGAGCGGTCAGATGTAATAATTTATGAATTTGAAAGTATTGACCTCGAAATAGTAAAACAACTGGAAAAAAAGTATTACCTACCCCAAAAGAGTAGTATTCTGGCCATCAGCCAAAACCGTGTGGAGGAAAAAGAACAGCTAAAAAAAGCGGGTTTTCCCGTTGCACCTTTTCGCGGCATTACTAACCCCCGGCAACTGGAGCAAGCAATAACAGACCTTGGCTATCCATGTATATTGAAAAGCTCCAGGGGAGGGTACGATGGCAAGGGGCAAATGGTTATCACCAATGATTGTCAGCTTGATACTGCGAGGGAAATGGTAAGGAAGGGTAAGGAGGAGTGGGTTCTGGAGAAAAAGATATTTTTCTCTCATGAAATTTCAGTTATTGCGGCTAGAAAAGAAACAGGGGAAATGGCAGTATATCCTGCGGCTGAAAATATTCATCGGGAAAACATACTTCATGTGACCGTAGTGCCGGCTCGTGTTGCTTCCCGGTTTGAATTGGAGGCATCGGAAATTACGGCAGAAATAGCTCGAGCTTTTAAAGTTGTAGGCCTTTTGGCTGTTGAATTTTTTATTACGCCTAAGGGGTTAGTGGTTAACGAAATTGCTCCCCGTCCTCACAACTCGGGCCACTACACTTGGGAGGCTTGCTTTACATCTCAGTTTGAACAGCTTATCAGAGCGGTCTGCGGTCTTCAGCTTGGATCAACCAAACTAGTGACTCCAGTGGTGATGGTTAATGTATTTGGGGAAAGTTTGGCCCGGGTAGTCAAACAGGTGCCTTATTTTCCGGAAAATGTAAAGTTTCACTTTTACGGCAAACGAGGGAGTCATGCGGGAAAAAGAAAAATGGGCCATTTAATCATCAGGACCAGCGACGCTGAGCAGGCAATGAGTTGGGCCAAGGGATTTATATAAAATTACCATGGATGAAACAATGAATGTACTCGAGGAGGAGGGTTTATGGCATACATGTTGGACCTGGCGATTGCTAATCTTACATCGCCCGTAGTCTTGTTTTTTGGTTTAGGCTTGTTAATCACTTTAGTCAGGGCCAAGGTCGAATTTCCTAGCGCCATAAGTGACTTTATTTCCATCTACCTTCTGGTGGCAATAGGACTTAAAGGAGGCGCAGCCATTGCTTCAGCCGGGTTGAGTTCTGTCTTTATCACTATTGCCGGTGCGGTCTTTCTTGGGTTTATAATTCCGGTATATTCTTTTTACATACTGTGGCGAATCGGTAAATTAAAGTCTGATGATGCAGCTGCCATAGCTGGTCATTATGGTTCTATCAGCGTGGTTACCTTTATGGCGGCGACGGCTTTTCTCAATAACTTTGAAATCAACTATGAGGGCTACTTGAACGGTTTACCCGCAGTAATGGAAATACCAGCGATAATAGTGGCTTTAGTCCTTGCCTCCCGGGCAAAAAACCTAAAGCAGGACAGTTCCGCAAAGCAAGAGATGTTCTTCGTTCAAGTAATCAAAAAGGTAGTATTTAGTAAAAGTGTTGTTTTGTTGCTAGGTGCTATGGGGGTTGGCTACATCTCCGGGCCGAAAGGAATGGAATCCGTTGAGTTTTTCTTCAAAGATTTATTTATGGGAGTGCTCAGCCTATTCATGTTGGAGATGGGAATAGTTGCAGCCGGCAAACTAAGCGACTTAAAGAAGGCAGGGGCATTTCTTGTAATTTTCGGTATCTTGATGCCGCCTTTTAATGCCGTAATTGGTACGCTAGTCGGAGTTTATGCCGGGTTGAGCGTAGGAGGCATCACTCTTCTAGCGGTACTTGCAGCCAGTAGTTCCTATATTGTAGCGCCGGCAGCCATGCGTGTTTCCCTGCCTAAAGCAAATCCGGCTCTGTATCTAGGGGCCTCCCTTGGAGTTACACTTCCTTTCAATTTAATTTTCGGGATACCTCTCTACTATTTTATGGCAGATTATTTCTTGGTTATGTTTAGATGAGTTGGAGATAGTCGTTTATAAAAGAGTTAAGGGATCGGGCTTAAAGTTTCCCCGCACAAGCAATCATAAGTTTGGATTTGGTATGTAGAGAGGGGGTATGTTAGTGCAGTTATACCAAAAAAAAGAATCAGTATCATTGTTTACCTGTGAGGAATTAGTAACTATCAGTTTTTTGTTATTGACAATTAGAAGAAATAATATAAAATAAAAGAGACGACCGGTCTAATACTATTGATAAATTTAATTGGGAGGATAAATGATGGCTACTAAAAAAATAATAAAAGAAGTAATTGAGAGTCATAATCTTATGCATATTGCAACTATTAGTTTAGATGGAACACCTCAAGTTAGGGGAGTAGATTATGTGATGGGAGAAGACGAAACTGAACTATACTTCATCACTAATAAATTAACTAAAAAAGTAAATGAAATAGAAAAGAATAATAAAGTGTCTATTGTTATTGACCATGATTGTGAAAATATGGAGAAATTATCTCAGCTTAAATATATAAAGGGTTCGGGTGAGGCAACCATATTGAAAACACCTGAAGAAGTTCAAAAAGTTTTTGGTTTAGTACTACAAAAGTTTCCTTATTTAAAGGATTTACCTGGCGAGCCTACTGATTATGTTGGAGTAAGAGTAAAATTAAATAAAATAGTATTGACAGATAATACTAAAGGTTTTGGAAATATGATAGAAGTTAAATATTAATTGTATTGTGTATCTTTCCTCACATTATGAATGGTGATATAATGAAAATAATAAACAAATATTACCTCTATATCATGTAAGGAGGGATATCATTTCAACAAAAGATAAAATAATACAAATTGCTTCAGAATTGATTCATATTAAAGGATATAATAATACTGGTATTAAAGAAATACTTGATAAAGCAGATGTGCCTAAAGGCTCATTCTACCACTATTTCCGAAGCAAAGAGGATTTAGCTTTAAACATATTGGATTACCATGCTTCTGTTATTAATAATATTTTTGCTTATGCACTAGAGGAAAACAAAGATAACCCTTTTATGGCATTAAGATGTTTTTTTGAAGTTTTTCATAAAAAATTTGAAGAACTCGACTACTTCGGAGGTTGTCCACTTGGCAACCTTAGTCAAGAGTTAAGTGATACAGAGGAAAATATAAGAATAAAAATTGATAATATATTCAATAATATCGTGGATAAAATAGCTGATTTATTAGAAAAAGCTAAAGATATGGAAATAATTGATTTCAAAGTAGACTCAAGAGATTATGCACAATTCATATTTAATAGTTGGGAAGGCGCCATATTAAGAGCAAAAACCATGAAGAATAGGCAATCCTTAGATATTTTTATGAACATTATTTTTGAAAAAATGCACCTCTAATAGTAGACAAATATTAGTCTATTGTAGGTGCTTTTTTTTTTCATCAATTGATAAACTTTTTCTTCTATAATATACCTCAAATATTTAAAATTGATGTGTTATTATATCATTTCAGTAATAATTTTAATAAATATTTAAACGGTTTACAGAAATATTAATTTTGTTGATAACCAATATACCAGAAAGCACTCTGAGACTTTAAAATAGTACTAAAAAAAGGCTTCGTTTTTTCGAAAGCCTTTTTTTATATCTACCTTTCGTTGGCAATAACACGTCAGTTTTTAGTATATAACACTGAATAGATATACTGCTATTATACTACCCAGAATAACAACCATCACATTTTGTCTTAAGAGGGCCAAGATAACAGCCACTGTACCTCCTACCAATGCTGAGAAAGTATCACTAGTAGATGAAAGTATACCAGGGAATATCAAAGCCCCTAAGACAGCATAGGGAACATATATAAAAAAGGACTTCAAATATGGTGATAATTTTAGGTTGGTAAGTAAAGCCATAGGAAGCATACGGGGTAAATAGGTCACAATACCCATCATAACTACTATCAAAATAAGTTTATTCATCCTTTTTGCCTCCCTGGGGGAAGAAATAGGAACCCATTCCGGCGGCAAGCATTGTGGATATTATTATACTCCAGCCTGTTGACAAAAACTTGAATAAAGGTGACCAGTATAAAAGGGAATTAATAAATACTGCGGCCATTGATACTAAGAAAATATTTTTGGAACCTTTGAAGGCTGGTACTAAAAGACCAATAAACATTGCATATAAAGCAATTCCCATACTGGATTTAATAGCATCAGGTAACCCTCCAGCCAGAAAAACACCGATACATGTGCCCAGTACCCAGGAAAGGTATGCGGAAAAATTTAATCCCAGAAGAAAATAGGGGTTCAGTTTTGCTTCTTCCTGGAGTGAGGCAACAGAAAATGTTTCATCTGTAATACCAAAGGTCAGGATATTCAATAGTTTTTTTGATGTTCCTGACTCAATTCTTTGGGATAAAGAGGAGGACATCAGAAAATGACGAAAGTTAAGAATGAAGGTGGTCATTATTATTTCTAAGGGAGCTGCCCCTAGAGCTATTAACTTTACTCCTACAAATTGACTGGCACCTGCAAAAACTATGATTGACATTAATACAGATATAATGTTTGGTATTCCCAATGACTTGGCTAAGAGACCAAAGGCTATAGCAATAGGTATATACCCCACTGCGATGGGTACGCCGGCTTTAATGCCTGAGGCTACGTTATATAAGAAAAATTCCTTTTTTTCTAGAGTGTTTAGTGTTGTATTACTTTCCATGAGTTAGTCCTCCTTATTAACACTGAGAAAAGTTTAATGCAGCAACCATACGTTCTTTACCAGGATAAATGCTTTATCCATTTTATACTTGAGATAAGGTTGATATTTAATATAGGCAAAATTATACCATTTTCCTTAATACTAAAAAAGTCATAAAATGAGAAATTCTGCTTAAGTAATTTAAGCTGTACTAATTTTTAAAAATTCTTATTTATTAAATCTTCCCTTTGGTCTTTACTATATCTAGACTGGTAATAAAAAATTATTAGTTCAGACATATTGTTGACATATAATCCTGATAATCTAATTACTGTAAAAAATACTATCAAAAAGGAGATGGTTTTATGGGGAAAAAAATCTTGTCTGCTTTTCTTACCGGTACATTAACTTTAACCCTAATTGCACCTTCTGTGTCCTTTGCACAATCTACAGTTAATAATATTGAGAAAGGAAGGTTTTACAGAGGAAATACTAAGGCTTATCATCTAAACCTAGATGAAGAAACAAAAGCTAAATTAAAAGAAATTAGAGAACAGGTGAAAGAAGGAATCTTAACAAAAGAACAGGCAAAAGAGGAACTGGAGAAGTTAAATATCAAATTTCCGTTCAATAGGAAAGGAATTCGCCAAAAACTAAATAAATAAAATAATCATTGCGAGGACGAAGGGATGAAGCTAATCACCTTTTAGAAGGGATAGCTTGACTTTGTCTTCGTGTTGATAATAATGGGGGTTTTATGTAATTAAAGGATAATAGAAAGGTAATGTTCTATTATCCTTCAATTACATGAGAAAATGTTACAATTCGGAAAGGAGATATAAATGGGAAAAATACTAATTGTTGAAGATGAACTCCCGATTTCCCGGGTGTTGAAAGCCTATCTAGAGAAAGCTTACTTCCAGGTAGAGCAAGCATTTAATGGACATGACGCAATAGAAAAATTTGAGGGAATAAATCCTAGCCTTGTACTTTTGGATGTAATGCTTCCGGATCAGGACGGCTGGAGTATTTTACAATATATCCGTGAAAGGAGTTCCTGCCCGGTTATTATGTTAACTGCTCTTGGGCAAATGGATAATAAATTGTATGGTTTTAAAGAAGGAGCAGATGACTATATAACAAAGCCTTTTGTGGCAGAAGAAGTAGTAGAAAGAGTTAAAGCGGTATTACGGAGATCAATTCATGGTGTCATGGAGAACGATGGATACCAATATTTTGGTAGCTTAAAGGTTGATTTTAAAGGTCATAATGTTTTTTTGCATGGAGTAGAGCTGGAATTTATTCCTAGAGACCTTTCCCTGTTTATGTTTCTTGCCAGACATCCCAACCAAACCTTTACAAGAGAACAGCTTATTGAACAGGTTTGGGGCATAGATTATGATGGTAGTGATAGAGCAGTAGATC
This sequence comes from Clostridia bacterium, assembly GCA_030154225.1. GTDB lineage: Bacteria > Bacillota > Peptococcia > Peptococcales > BICA1-8 > JASKKI01. The sequence goes on from JASKKI010000012.1 coordinate 18,703, forward strand.
TGGCCATTAAAAGAATTAGAAAAATACTGCAAAACTGGCCTTCAGTAGAAGGAGAAATAAAAACTATGAGAGGATTGGGGTATCAATTCTGTGTTAAAGAAAAAAAATAATAAGCCAGCATTATTAGGTTACTGGACAACCCGTTACTTAATAACTTTAATAGTTGGATTAATTATTATCGGTATTGTTTCTACTCTTTGGATAAAAAATAGTACCATAAAAAAGCGACTGGATATTATGAAGATTTTTGCAGCAGAAGTTGCCGATAGAGTAGTTAACAATGAGGGGAAAATTAGTATTAATCCTCATGTCTTATTAAAGGTTATTGATAGGCGTGAGAAATTTTTACAACTTGGTCCATTTTCTTTGTTTGTTTTAGATGAAAAGGGAAAAGTATTATTCAGTGCTCCCAAAATACCAAAAAATGAACTGATGCAAAAAATAGATTTTCCTTTAGAAAAACAGGGGGTAAATGAAAAAGTAATAGGTAACTATAATGAAGGTTTTTATATTGTTAAAAGTGAAATAAAAAACAATGATCAAGAAATGCTGGGCTGGGTAATGATATTAAGTCGAGAAAGGGATATAATCCGAAACCCGGAGGAGCTTAAATTTCTAGGTATCATGTTAGGAGGATTGGCTTTACTTGGCTGGGGAGTGATTTATTTACTTACAAGAAAATTGTCTCAACCCATTCAGGATGTAGCAAATGCATCAAAACAGATTGTTAAAGGGAATTATGATATAAAATTAGATAAGAACGTTAAAGAAAAAGAAATATATGAGCTTATTAACTCCTTTGAACAGATGGTTGAACGCTTAAAAAAATTAGAAAGTCTGCGTACAGAATTACTGGCAGGTATTACCCATGAATTAAAAACACCTGTAACCTCAATTAGTGCACTTATCCAAGCTGTAAGAGAAGGGGTTGTTTCCGGCGAAGAAGCAAAAGATTTTTTGGGTATATGTTCAGATGAAACAAATCGCTTACAAAAGATGATTGAAGATCTGTTAGATTTTAATTCCTTTGCCGTTGGAGCAATTAAAGTTCAAATAGAGAAACTCAATTTAAACAAATTAATTCAGGAAATTACTTATCAATGGTATATTGGGCAAGATGATGATTCCATAAAAATTAAAACATGGTTACCGGAAACACCTATATTTATAGAGACAGACCCTATGCGAGTTCGACAAATTCTATACAATTTATTTAATAATGCTAAACAGGCCTTTGATAGTAAAGGAAAAATAGATGTTATATTATATAAAAACGGGAAAGAAATCAGGGTTGATGTAAAAGATAACGGTAGAGGAATTCCGCAAGAGGAAGAAGATTTAATTTTCGAGCGGTTCTACAGAGGAAAAAACAAAACCCATAAAATCCGAGGTTTAGGTTTAGGTTTGCCATTTAGCAAAATGATAGCTAAAGCCCTCGGGGGCGATCTGGTGTTAAAAAAAAGTTCCGCTAAAGGAACGACATTTACTCTAATTCTATATTAACTTCTACGGTATTGTTTTACAACAATACCGTTTTTTAAATTAAAAATATTAGTAAATGAAGGTAAAATATTTAGCTTTTGACATTTAATGGACATATTTCCTTAGTAAAATCTGAGAGTATAAAAAAGAAAAATGAGGTGACTAAATGAAGTTTAAAAAAATATTGTTATGTATTTCATTATTTTTAATTTTAGTAATATCTGTAGGCTGCTTGAAAAGTAAAGAGGTCTCCCAAGAAGCTGATTTAGCGAATATGCAAAACAATATAAATTTGCAAATTCTTGAGGAAAAACCAGTATTCATTGGTAAAGTAAAAGAAATTATCGGTAATGAAGTAACTGTGTATAAGATTCAAATGACTCAGGATAATAATCAATCAGCTGATAATGTGGATCAGGGTAAAGAAAAAGTAATGAGAATGCCTAGATTTACAGTAACCGAGGAAACTGAAACATTTATTATTCCTGTAGGAACTCCAATAATCTTAAAGCAAAGGGGTAGTAGTGAGATTATCACTGCAGAGCTGACCGAAATTAAAAAAGATCAAATGTTAAGTGTTTGGAAAGATGGTGATACAGTTAAACTAGTCCAGTTAATGGGCGGCAGTGGTGGAAGATTAGGAAATGGTAATGGTGGGGGACAAAGACCTCAGGGAGGAATACCTGGTGGTATGGGAGGACGACCACAGTAATGGGTAAAGAATCAAAATGTATTATTGATGCCAGAAATATTGTAAAAATTTATCAAAATGGTGCAGAAGAGTTGAAAGTTTTAGATGATGTAAGTGTTAAAGTTATGAAAAATGACTTTATAGCTATCTTAGGGCCTTCAGGTTCAGGCAAGTCAACTCTGATGAATGTTTTGGGGTGTTTAGATTTGCCGACCTCTGGGCAGTATTTTTTAGATGGTATAGATATACTTACGGCTAAAGAAGATCAATTAGCTGAAATCAGGAACAAAAAAATTGGGTTTGTTTTTCAGAAATTCAATTTACTTCCCAGATTGAATGCTGTTCAAAATGTGATGCTTCCTTTACTGTATAGAGGTGTTGAGGAAGAAGAAGCTGTAAGGATAGCTAAAGAAAAATTAAAGATGTTAGGTTTAGGGGATCGGCTAAACCACCGACCCAATGAGTTATCGGGTGGACAGCAGCAAAGGGTAGCAATTGCCAGGGCTATTGTCGGTAATCCACCTTTAATTTTAGCTGATGAACCAACAGGTAATCTTGATAGTAAATCAAGTATGGAGGCAATAAAAATTTTTAAAGAACTTAATCAAGCTAGAAATACAATAGTACTCATTACCCATGATACAGAAGTTGCAGAACAAATGAAAAGAGTAGTTTACATAAAGGATGGAAGATTATTTCAAAATTAGGAATTGGAGGGTAAAATTGTTGAGTATATTTAAATTTAAAAGGAAGATATTTATACTCATTCTTTTGGTAAGTATTTTGGGTGTTGGAACGGGCTTTTTTATTATTAGTAAAAAAAATGATTCTCGTGAAGAAATACAGTATGAGCAGGTTAAGGTAAAAAAAGGTGATATAGTAGTAGGGCTTGATTCCGATGGAGTTGTAGAATTTTCTAAAGTTAACTTAAGGTTTGGAGTTAAGGGTACAATAGCTGATATTTTAGTTAAAGAAGGGGATGAAGTTAAAAAAGGTGCTATTATTGCCAAATTAGATGATCAAGATTATCAGGAAGAATATCAATTAGCTGTAGCTAAACTAAAAGACTCCCAGGAAGAAGATTTAATAAATCTCTTAAATCACGAACTAACTCTGGAAAAAATGAAGTCAGAACTTGAAAAACTTAAAGAGGAATACCAAGAGATGACGTTAATTCCAGAAGCATATTCTGTTAGTGAAATAAAGATGAAAAAACAGGAAGTAGATAATAAAGAGCGGGAATATCAAAATGCTGTGAAGAAACATGAAATTTTAGTAAATAATTATGAGGATAATGAACTTAATCAAAATGAGTTAGCAGTAAAAATTGCTCAAGAAAATCTTAATGATACTATCCTTTATTCCCCTGTTAATGGTACTGTTTTAAAATTAGCCAAAAAAATTGGTGAAAGTTTAACAGATGAGCAAGATTTTGCAGTAATCCATGAAAACAACCAGTATAAAATAATAACAAAAGTAATTGAGTATGATATCAGTAGGATCAAGGTAGGACAAAAGGTTAATATTACCGTAGAAGCTATTCCGGATAAAAAATATGTAGGAGAAGTCAGTAAAATAGATGCTTTACCTACAACAGACAGCTCAGGTCTTGTAAGCTATCAAGTGGAAGTAGATATAAAAAACCCCGATTCTGAGCTTAAAGACGGTATGACCTGTATGGTTACATTTGTACTAAAAGAAGTAAATAATGCCTTAATAATACCCTATAAAGCGGTCAAAATTGTTAATGGAAAACAACTTGCCACTGTCATTGAAAAGGGTGAGATGGTTGAAAAAGAAATTAAAACAGGGTTTACCGATGGTTCTAGTGTAGAAGTGTTGGAAGGACTTGAGGTCAATGAAACTGTCCTTTATACCAAAAGTAGGTGATTAGATGAAGCTGAAGCAGTTATTTAAGTTGGTTTTAATAAATATTTACCACAACAAAATGCGGACATTTTTAACTACCTTAGGGGTGATTGTAGGAACTGCGACCATATTTCTGGTTGTAGCAATAGGTAAAGGGGGGGAAGCCCAGGTAAATGAACAGTATTCGAAGCTAAATGTAGGTACCATTATAATAATGCCGGCACAAAGGGGAAAAGTTATTGACCCCTTAACAAAAAAAGATGCAGAGCTTTTCCAAAAGAGTAAGAATATTGCTGCTGCCTTTCCCATCTTAAATGGTTCCGGGGATATAAAGTATAATAATTATTCTGATAAAAGTTCGTATTTAGGAATAATGCCTCAATACCAAGAAGCTAGTAATCTGAATCTACTAGGGGGAAGATTTTTAACTGAAGAAGATGAAAAAAAGAAAGCAAGAAATGCTGTTGTTGGGTTTGAGTTAGCAAATGTTCTTACTGACGGCAGTCCGGAAGATATATTAGAAAAGACTATTGACATTAATAGAAGAAAGTTTGAAGTAGTCGGAGTATTAAAAAGAATGGGGGACTCCGGTTCAAGGCAAAGTGTTGATGATTCAGCCTTTATTCCTTATTCTTCGGCAGAAAGATATTTATTAGGTACCAGAGCCAATCCCGTTATCAACGCACAGGCTACTGGGTTAGAAACAGTTAAAGGGGCTATTCAGGATATTACTAATATTTTAAATGAGAACCACAGGTTAGGGGGGGCTGAACAGTTTCGGATAATGGATGCCGGGAGTAGGCTGGCATCAGCCCAGGAAACAGCTAGAACCATGTCTTTACTTTTGTTATCTGTAGCTGTTGTTGTATTAGTAGTAAGTGGTATAGGAATTATGAATGTAATGTTTGTGACAGTTAAAGAAAGGACCAAAGAAATAGGTACTTTAAAAGCAATTGGTGCTAAAAAGAAAGAGATACTGGGCCAGTTTTTAGCTGAATCTGTAGTTATTAGTTTAGTAGGTGGAATATTAGGAGTGATATTGGGCTTTGCTAACCTGCCTGTATTAAAATACTTCCAGCTTCCTGCCCTGCCCTCATTGAGTGGAGTTTTACTGGGGTTGTTTTTTTCGGTGACAACAGGTATATTTTTCGGATTCTATCCGGCTTGGCAGGCTGCTGAATTAAATCCAATAGATGCACTACGTTATGAGTAGAGGGTGATAGAAAATGAAGAAAGAATTGAAATTACTCGTTATTCTTATGAGTATCTTAATTTTATTGACCAGTACGTCAGTTAGTTATGCTTCTTCTGATGATATTATCACTCTTGAGGAAGCAAAAGAATTAACCAAAAATAGCAGGACCCTTAAACAATATGAACTGGACCTGGAAAAAGCTAAATATGAATATTATCAGGCCAAAGATGAGTATGATGATGCCAAAACTCCATCTTATTATAATTTGTTGCCATATTATTTTTACTTAACAGAAAGAGAAGCACAAGGAGAAGATGTTACTGAACAGTTAAAAATGGTAGAAAGCCAAATTAGTGCGGCTAAAGAAAAGTTAGATTCAGAAATAGAAAAAGCTGCTAGTTTAAAAGATAAAGTGCAAGACTCTGAAAATCGCTATGAGGATTCTAAAAAGGAATTAGAAAAATATAAACAAGAGTTGGACTATTTAGTAGAACAGTTATATATAACCATTCTAAAACAAGAAGATAGACTAAAGAGTCTGCAAGAAGAGTATGATCTAAAACTTAATTTGCTTAATGTGGAAAGAAAAAAATTAGAATTAGGCAGAAGTACTCAAGAAGAAGTAAATAAATTGGCGGTAGAAGGGTCAAATCTAAACAAAACAATAGTTGAGACTAACAATTCCATAAAAAATTTAAAAGGAAAACTAAATGATATGATGGGTAGAGACTATAACTGCACCCTTGTGTTAGAGCATTTTGATGTACCCGAAGTTACTGCCGTACCTGCTTTTACAACCCTATTGTCCCAGGTTACCCAGGAATATATTATATTAAATCAAATTGAAAGAGATATTGAGAAAAAAAAGGATGACCTGGATGATGACAATGTTGAAGATGTGGAGTATCAAGCTGATCTTATTAATATTGAAATTAAAGAAAAAGAACTGCAGTTAGAAGATGAAAAATATAAACTAAATGAAACTATAAATAATTTAATAACGGATCTTAAAATAAAACAAAAAAATTATCAATTAGCTAAAATTGATTTAACAAATGCTCAAAAAAGGTATGAATGGGATCAGAAAAGATTTGAAATTGGTCGAATTTCTAAGCTTGATTTGCATAAAAGTGAATTGAATTACATAAATACCAAAAATGAAGCTATTTCAGCAGGGTATGATTTTTATCTGGCGCAACATAAACTGGAATTAGCTGAAAAAGGAGTGTTAGTAAATTAAAGATTCCCAATGTTTACCGCCAAATTAAATAATTTTAAATAAAATAGCTAATTTCTGACTCGGGGAAAAAATCCCCGATTTTTTTTTGGAAAAATCCTTTCAATTCCTCCATGGTATCCTTAGGATAAACATATTTTCCATAACCGAACTGGCCGTATTTAAACTGCCTTTCCTCTTCCTCCATGGGAAGTTCTGTTTGAGGAAAGACCTCAAGGATCTGGATTTTAGCTTTTTTTGTAAATCTGTGGGTAATAAGCTCAAAGGCCAAATGGGGAAATGCTTTGGGATTTAAGGTTGTCCGCAGATTATGTAGAAGGTTTTGGTATTCCCTTTGCCAACCATCATAAACAATAATTGGACCAATGATAAAACCTAAGGGATAATCTGCTTCTGAAACCTTGCCGGCGGCAGTAATCCTTTCATCTAACGGGGGTGTGCTATGCTCAAATTTATTGATTACGTAATTACTGTTAAGACTAAAGCGAAAGCGGGTATTTCCATTATGCTCAAGATTTAAAAGAGAGTCTACATTAGTAAATTTTGTGACAAAACGAAATCTCCCATAAGTTTGTCTGGCAAAAAATTCTATAGTTTTAGCCAGGTTCCCTGTATATGGCTCGGTAGGGAGGGGGTCAGATGTTGCAGCCCCTTCAAAAATAGTAATCCGGGGTATATTCTTATCTATATATTTTTGGGTCCTCTCTAAAATTTCTTCGATGTTTACATATACTCGTAAATAAGGTTTTTTTCCTAAAGTAGTATTAAGATAACAATACTCACATTTACCGGAACAACTAGTGTTTAAGGGAAGCTGGTAATGGGCAGATGGTTTACAGGTTTGAAAGTCTTTACTCCTTCTAATTCCTACAACCATGGTATTTTTACTTTCCAAATACTGCTCCTGGGGTGTTTTCCCCGGTATACCTGTTACCCTGTTATGGGAAGGTGTTTTAGTAATTGGTACACCTAGCTCTTTTAGTATTTGATAGATTTTTTGGCCTAAAGGGTAGTCTAAAGCGTCAGGTTCAAAAAGAGCTCTTTTAGGTATATAGGGGTATTCTTGCATAGTGCACTCCTGTTTTTATTAGATTCCGTAATATTATTGGTCAAGAAACTGGTAATTATTCAAAAACAAAAAAATCTTTTAAAAAATAATCTATGTCATCTATTTATCTAGCTATGATAACCTGTCCCGTAGACGCCCTCCACTCTACCTTTGCCCCAACCAATTCTGCGATAGTGCGTACAGGTATGATGGTATGTTGATTTTTTAATACAGGTTTAATGGGAAGATAATGAGTCTGGCCATTATATGTAAAATATCGAGAAGCTAAGTTCAATTTTATATTATTTTCTCCTAAGGTAATTTCTATTTTATTAGGAGGTGTGAATTTTACTTTACCTCCCAGGCTTTCTACAGTTGCCCGTAAAGGGACCATAAAATGTCCTTTGGCAAGATATGGTTTTACTGCAAATTTGTTATTCCTACCGTTAACTAAAAACACCTCGTTATTTAATTGAAAAGTTAAACTTTTGTGTACTTGATTGTTTAGCATCCAAATTGCTTCAATAATCTGGTCATGGGAATCAGTAATATAAAAATCTGGCTTTAAACCTATTTTATTAATTTGCCGGCCATTAGGTGTTAGATACTTACCGGAAGTGAATTTTAAAGCACCACCGTTGACCAAAGGAACTAGGCTCTGTACTGTAGCTTTACCGTAAGTATTTGTTCCGATAATTATCCCTGCCTGCCTATCCTGGATTGCCCCGGCAAGTATTTCGGCGGCACTGGCGGTATCTTCATTGACCAGGACAATCAAAGGGAGTAGATCATGGGAGCCTACAGTTGTAATTAACTCTGGTTTTTGTCCCCGGTAGTATAATTTAACAAAAGGACCGGGTGGTAACAGTTCCCTGGAAATATCAAGGGCCGCTCCTAAAAGTCCTCCAGGATTGTCCCTTAAGTCTAAAATAAGTCCTTTTACACCATTTTCTTTAAATTTATTGAGCTCTTTGGAGAATTGTTGAGCCGCTTCTTGATTAAAATCCAAAAGTTTTATATAACCTATATTTTTAGCCAGGGTACTGGATTCTAGAGGCTTAATAACAATATATTCACGGATCAATAAATATGAAAGATAGGTATGGGTACTTGGACGATAAGTTCTTAGTTTTAAGTAAGTACCGGGTTTTCCTCTAAATAGGTCTTTTATCTCCTCCATATCCATATTTATAAGAGGCCTATTGTCTAGATGGGTAATGATATCACCTTTTTGAATATTAACTCTGGCTGCGGGAGTGTCGGGAATTACTTCTGTGATTATAACCTGATTATTAACTATTTCAATAGTTACCCCGATACCACCGAATTTACCTTCTAAAGAAAGCCAAAAGTCCCGGAATTCTTGCTCATTAAAATATTTTGTATAGGGATCATTTAAAGTAGCGATTACGTCAGAGACAGTAGTTTGACTTAATAAATTAAAAGGTACCGGTTCAAAATAGTGTTTCCAGAGAATATCTTTGATTTCCTCAACTAAATGGACATTGTCTTCTTGAGCTTGTACAGGAAATGTAAAATATAATAGTGTTAAACATAAAACTAAAATGAAAATTTTCTTTTTCAAAAACTAGCACCCCATTTACCAGACATCTCTCATAATTATATATACAATATTACAAAAATTGAAACGTTTTTTGTCGAAAAAAACATTCTAAAAATTTCTCATTTAAGAATGGTAAAATACTAATATTTTAATTTATACTAATAATTAGCCACTGGCCATTAACAACTATTCATTTGGGAGGTCACCATGCATTACCAAAAAGGAATTATTTATACTTTACTCTCGGCAGCAACTTTTGCCATGACACCTCTATTTGTTGTGAAAGCATATCAAAAAGGAGCTACAGCCTGGGAAATTATTTTCATTCAAAGTATAGTGGCTTCAAGTGTTTTATTTATCGGTTTATTACTGTTTTCTCCCCAAAATTTAAAAATAAATAAAAGTGAGTTAAAAGTATTAGCTCCTATTGGCTTAATTGGTAGTTTAGGGACAGTCATTTGCTATAACCTTTCCTTGCAGTATATTCCGGGAGGAATAGCTACGTTATTATTATATACCTATCCGGTATTTGTCACCATTGGGGCAGTTTCAATTTTAGGCCAAAAATTTACCAGTAAGCAAATCCTAGCACTGATTTTTGGTTCCCTTGGTGTTATTTTAGCCTCAAAGGTTATGAAACTAAATGGAACAGGAATAAATAATATTGGATTCCTGTTAGGGATATTGGCTGCAATTTCTTATACCATTTTAAATTTACTTAGTGAAAAAGCCTTAAAAACTATTTCCGTCTGGAAAGTTACTGCTTATACCCAATTTGGTTCTACTTTGGGTATTTTAGGCATTATCTACTTTTTTCCAAAATTAATTAATATCAACACCATAAAACCTGTTTTTTGGCTTTATGGAGGTGGTGTTTCAATTTTTTGCTCTATTATCCCAATATTTTTATTGATGCAGGGTATTTCCTATATCGGCTCAAGTAGAGCGTCTATCATTTCAACGGTGGAAATTCCCCTTACCCTAGTATTAGTTTTTATTTTTTTGGGTGAGAGGTTTACAGGATTACAAATTTTCGGAAGCTTTCTTATCTTTTTTAGTGTTTTAATACTACGGACTGAGGGTGAAAATGCAAACTCTTTTGCATGAAAAAAGATTTAGGTGAAAAGCTAAAACCGGAGGTGAATTTAATGCGGCCTATCTGGAAGGGAGCAATTTCCTTCGGTTTAGTAAATATCCCCATTAAGCTTTATACAGCAACAGAATCAAAAGATATAAAGTTCCGCTTTCTTCATAAAGAATGCAAATCACCTATAAGGTATCAGAGATTTTGCCCGGTTTGCAACGAGGAAGTGGGGAATAATGAACTGGTGAAAGGATATGAATATGAATCCGGCCATTTTGTAGTTTTGGAAGATGAGGATTTTGAAAAAATTCCCTTGGAAAGTGTTAAAGCTATTGAGATTATTGATTTTGTTGATTTGTCCGAAATAGATCCCATATATTTTGTTAAATCATATTATTTAGCCCCTACAGAACTTGGTTTGAAACCATATCATTTACTGTTTAAAGCAATGCAGGAAACTGGTAAAATTGCCATTGCCCGTGTGGTTCTCAGGTCCAAAGAAACTTTGGCTTGTCTAAGATTGTATGAAAAGGCCTTATTAATGGAAACTATTTACTATCCCAACGAAATTCGCTCTCCGGAAATACTTCCTGAATTACATACAGAAGTAAACGTAAATAAAAATGAGTTAAAAGTGGCAAAAGACTTAATAATGAATTTAAGCACAGAGTTTAAACCTGAAAAATATACCAGTAACTATCGAGAAGCCCTGATGAAATTTATTGAAGCCAAGATAGCAGGAGAGGAAATAACTATTCCCCAACAACCGGAAAATGCAACGGTAGTAGATTTAATGGAAGCTTTAAAAGCCAGCTTGGCCCAGGTTGAAGGAGCCAAAGAAAAACCTAAAAAACGGGGGAGGAAGAAAAAGACTGAAAAAGTAGAAGTATAAAGTCTGATGAAACTAGAAACCGGGTATTGCCCGGTTTTTTCACATTTTTTTCCTGTAATTATCAGATAACACCGAAGATATTTATTACTAGATATTAAGGTTTCTGGTGATAGCATGTTGATTATTATTAAAAAAGGTTTTGTTAAACAAATTTTAATTTCATTTATAATTGTTATTTTTTGTTTACTGGTTTATGAACATATTAGTTCGGATAAAGTTGCTGCTGTTATGGCCAGGGGAAACACAGTTATAGTTATTGATGCAGGACATGGTGGCAGAGATCCCGGGGCTGTTTACGGCACCATTTATGAAAAAAATATTAACCTGGATGTAGCTAAAAGATTACAAAAAATTTTAAAAAGGAAAGATTACAAGGTGGTTATGACCCGGAGTAAAGATGTAAATTTAGTTAACTGGAAAGATAATGGTTCATACCAGAGAGCTTCACTGTGGCAAAGGGCTTATATATCAAAGAAAAAAAATGCTGCTATCCTTGTTAGTATCCATTGTAATAGTGATAGCAGGGGAGCATTTTTCGGTCCTCAAACCTTTTACCATCCAAGGAGTGGTAGAGGGAGAAATTTAGCTGTTTCCATTCAAGAAGAGTTGATAAAAGTAAGGTATACCAGAAGGAAGGCCATTCCCGGGAATTATTATCTTTTAAATAATACTTACTCCACAACGGTGATTGTAGAATTGGGGTATTTATCAAATAGTAAAGACCGTAATTTTTTATCTTCACCTGAATTTAGACAAAAATTTGCCCAGGCCATTGCCGATGGTATATGTAAAATCTATTAAAGCAATTTGTTCTATAATATAACAAAAAAATTAAAATCTCTATTTTATAGTACAATGCAGGAAAAAACAAAAAAATGTTTAAATTCTTCAATAGAGAATTAATTTTTCTCTAATCTGTGAATAAGGAGGTGTTAAAAATCTTCGGATTTTAGAGAAAATTCAAAAAAAGTAAAAAAGTAAGGAGTGATTAATATGTTAGTATTTATTGGTGCTATTATTGTTATTGCTACCGTATATTTTTTAATTAAACAGTATGAATCCCGTATGGTTTTATTTACTGCAGGTCTTTTAATGGCTTTAATAGCTTTGCAGCCTATGGCTGGCCTTGATGCTTTTGCAAAGAGAATGACTACCGGTGGACTCATTCAAGCTATTTGTTCTGTTATGGGTTTTGCTTTTGTTATGAAATATACAGAATGTGATAAACACTTAGTAAATCTACTGGCTAATGGTTTAGCTAAAGTTAGACCTATTTTAATTCCAGGAGCAGTTTTAGGGACATTTGCAATCAATATTGCTTTACCAAGTGCTGCAGGGGTTTCCGCTGCCGTTGGTGCCATATTTATTCCATTATTAATCGGGGCTGGAATTCACCCGGCTACAGCTGCTACAGCGGTATTTGCTGGGACTTTTGGAAGTATGTATAATCCAGGTTTATCCCATAATCCTTTTATAGCTAAACTGGCCAATGTTGATGTTATGGATGTTATAGCCGTTCACTCAACGGCAGACCTTGCTGCTGGAATAATTGGAGCCATTAGTTTAACTATTGTAGCTAAGATACTTAAAGAAGATAAAGGATATATTGATGAAACAGCAGCTACATCATTAGAAACCAAAGAAACATTCAATACAAATATTCTTTATGCTATTGTACCCGTTATTCCGGTAGTATTACTGGTTTTAGGGTCATCGGTAATTCCTGCTATCAAAATGGGTGTTCCCCAAGCAATGCTGATAGGGGCCGTTATTGGTGTGGTAGTAACTCGAAAAAATCCTGCAGAAGTCACCAAGCAGTTTTTTGCAGGGATGGGTGATGCTTATGCCAAAATCATGGGTATTATTATTGCTGCCGCTGTGTTTGTTGAAGGTATGAAAGCAGTTGGGTTAGTTGATGCATTTATAAACATGCTAATTAATTCTGAAAGTGTAGTTAAAATTGCCGCTACTTTTGGGCCGTTCCTTTTAGCTGTAGTATCAGGTTCCGGTGATGCCGCCGCCTTTGCCTTTAACGAAGCTGTAACACCCCATGCTGCAAAATTTAGTTTGGAAATTGTTAATATGGGTAGTATTGCTGCTTTAGGTGGTGCCTTAGGCCGTACTATGTCTCCAATCGCCGGTGCAGCTATTGTTTGTTCTTCCATTGCCGGTGTCAACCCCATGGAATTAGCTAAACGAAACGCACCTGGTATGATAATTGCAACTATAGTAGCTATGTTCATTCTACTTTAATACTATTAATAAATTAGAAGGAGTTTAAATTATGAAAGTTAATAAAGAGAGGTTAAAACAGGATTTTGATAATATTGCCCGGTTTGGCAAATTAGATAACGGTGGGGTTACCAGATTGGCCTTTTCCGAAGAAGATTTAAAAGCCCGCCAGTATTTACTTGATGTCATGAAATCTCTTAACCTGAAAGTGAGTATTGATGCTTTTGGTAACATCCGTGGTAGGCGAGAAGGGCAGTTTGATCTTCCGCCTGTCATGATTGGTTCCCACCTTGATACAGTACCTAATGGTGGCCATTATGATGGTGTAATAGGAGTTATTGGTGCTTTAGAAGTAATCAGGGTTTTAAATGAAAATAACATTGTTACCAAACGACCTATTGAGGTGATTAATTTTTCCTGTGAAGAATCCAGCAGATTTAGAGCCGGTACTTTAGGTAGTAAGGTAATGGTAGGAAAATTTACTAAAGACAAGTTAAAAACTTCAATAGATAAAGATGGTATTAGTTTGTATGATGCTTTAAAACAGGCAGGTTATGATCCTGACCGATTGGAAGATGCACGCATAAATAACGGTGATATTTATGCCTTTATGGAAATGCATATCGAACAGGGACCGGTATTGGAACAGGAAAAATACCAAGTTGGGATTGTAACAGCTATTGCTGCTCCCACAAGATTTAAAGTACTTATTGAAGGTAGAGCCGACCATTCCGGTAATACTCCGATGAATATGCGTAAAGATGCATTAACAGGTGCCAGTGCATTAATTTTAGGAGTTGAACAGATAGCCAAGAGTGAAGCAGGTGAAAGAACGGTAGGAACTGTAGGCTATGTATATGTAGAACCTGGTGCTATGAATGTTGTTCCCGGTAAAGTTGAGCTGGGTATTGATATTAGAGATATTAACAGTACAGATAAAAAGGTTGCCGTGAAAAAAGTAATAGATTTAATCCATAAAATCCAGAAACAAAGGAATCTAGAGATCAAATATGAAATTTTAGCTGATGAAGAGCCTGTGGTTTTATCAAATAAGATAATAAGCTGCCTAGAAAATGAAGCGAAAAAGTACGGTTTTTCATATAAACTTATGCCCAGTGGGGCTGGTCATGATGCTATGTATATGACCAATGTTACTAATGTAGGCATGATTTTTATACCCAGTATTAATGGGGTCAGTCATAATATTGCTGAATTCAGTCGTATGGAGGATATAAAAATGGGCACAGATTTGCTTTTAAAGGCTACAATAAAATTAGCCCAAGAAGAATGTGAATAAATGCAGATTAATATCTGAGAATTGGTAAAAAGTTTTGAGCCTCTGTTGGTAGAATACCGTCGAGATTTTCACAAACATCCTGAGTCTGGTTGGGCAGAATTTAGAACTGGCCGCCAAAGTTATGAATCTGTTTTAGTTCAAGGATCAGAGTTACTGATAAGGATAGTATTGGATTTAATGGGGTAGATTTTAATAAGGAGGTAAGAAGAGTGTCTTACAAATACGACCTAATACTGCAAAAAGGTTATGTGGTTGACCCAACTAGTAAAAGGGATGGAATAATGGACATAGCTATAGCCGCTGGCCAGATAGTAGAAATAGCTCCGGAAATTAATTCTACCCTTGCCGCAGAAAATTTTGATTTACAAGGCTATTATGTTCTCCCGGGGTTGGTTGAATTGCATATGCACGCTTCTGCCTGGCTGGGAGGCAGGTTCGGACATAAAATGCTTGTTCAGGCGGGAGTAACCTCTGCTTTGGATATGTCCGGTCCTATAGACAGTGTTCTGGATATAGCCAGGGATTATGGTGTAGGTTTAAATATTGCTTGTATTAAATATGTACGACCACAGCATACGGTCAATAGTACAAATCCCGATAAACAGGAATTAGAGGAGTTGCTGGAACGCTGCCTGAAAAAAGGAGCAATTGGTTTAAAACTTCTAGGTGGACATTATCCTTTAACTCCTGAAGCCACAGCAAAAGCTATTGAAGTGGCAAATGAAAACAAAGCCTATGTTGCTTTCCACGCCGGGACCTTGGAGAAAGGTTCTAATATTGAAGGGTTTTTAGAAGCTGTTGAATTAGCTGATGGGAAAGCATTACATCTAGCCCATATCAACAGTTACTGCCGGGGGTTAGTGCGACCATATATGACCGAAACGGAAGAGGCTATCATAGCTTTGGAAAATAACCCCAATATTCGCTCAGAATCCTATCTCTCACCGGTAAATGGTACTAGTGCCAAGTGTTTTAATGGAGAACCACAAAGTAATGTAACCAAAAAATGTTTAATTACCGGGGGTTTTAAGGCAACTGAAGAGGGCTTGGAAAAAGCCATTATGGCGGGATGGGCCCAAATTAACATGGAAGCTGGAGGTAGAATGATTTTAGCCACTGGTGAAGAAGCGGTAAACTTTTGGCGGCAAAAGGGAACAGATACTACAGTAAGTTTTAATGTTAATCCTCCTGAACCTCGCATTAGACTGGTAACGGCAAAGAGGAGAAATGGGAAATTTATTGTAGACTGCATAAGTACAGATGGTGGAGGTATTCCCCGTAATGTAACAGTAGAAATGGGGCTAGCTTTGGTTAAATTACAGGCTCTGACCATGCAGGAGTTTGTGATAAAAACTAGCTTTAATCCTGCCAGGATTCTGGGTCTTAATAATAAAGGACATTTCACACTAGGGGCTGATGCAGACATTACTGTTGTTGATTTGGAAAGGCAAAAACCTATTATGAGTATTGCCAATGGTAAAGTCATTATGTTTAATGGTTATGTTTGCGGCCAAGGTAGTAAAATTATCACCACAGCTTCAGGAGTAGACTATATAAAAGAGAAAGGACTAGAGCCTATAGTTGTTCATTTGGATAAAAGTGGTTTTTATCAAGGATTGTAAAAAATTTTTGTCTTGTATAAAATAACTATTATAAAACCTAATGATAAATTTTAATATTAAAATTAATTTTATTGACTAGAGTTTTTATAATAAATGAAAATTGCAGGAAAATACTGATTTTTATAGAATTTGTTATAGAATAATTCTTTTGTAACCAGTTGTATAAGTTACAAAAGGATTGAATAAATATATTTGAATAAAAAAGGAGGTAAGGAAGTTGGGTAAAATGAGACTATCCACAAAAATTTTAGTAGGTTTAGTTTTGGGTGTTATTGTAGGTCTATTCGTACCAACTGCATTTGCCAACACATTTCTTAAACCAATTGGGACTTTATTTATACGTTTAATCAAAATGGTTATTGTACCTTTAGTTTTCTCTTCCTTGGTTGTCGGGGCTTCTAGTGTTGGTGATGTTAAAAAACTGGGACGCATGGGTGGTAAAACAATTGCTTATTATTTAATTACTACAGCTATTGCAGTTATTATAGGTCTTACTTTAGGTAACATCTTACAGCCTGGTGCCGGTTTGGAATTGCCGGTAGATGCAAAATATGAAGGAAAAGAAGCTCCTGCCATAGTCGATGTTTTATTAAATGTTATTCCCACTAATCCGCTAGATGCTTTAGTTAATGGTAATATGTTACAAATCATATTCTTTGCTATATTTGTAGGTATTAGTATCACCGTTGTAGGCAGTAAAGCTGAGCCAGTAAAAAGTTTCTTTGATGGTTTTGCCGAGATAATGTACAAAATCACCGGGTTAGTAATGGAAGTTGCTCCTTATGGTGTATTTGGTTTAATTGCTCCTGTAGTAGCCCAATATGGACTTGATGTACTGGCACCTCTGGCAATGGTTATTTTTGCGGTATATCTAGGTGCTATTATCCATGGGGCAGTAGTCTACTCAACGGCGGTTAAAGTTATTGGTAAGATGAGCCCTATTACTTTCTTTAAAGGTATTTTCCCTGCTCAGGTAATTGCCTTCTCTACCTGTAGTAGTGCCGGGACTTTACCTGCGACAATCCAGTCTGTGGAAGAAAACCTGGGTGTTTCCAATGATGTAGCTAGCTTTGTTCTACCTTTAGGGGCTACCATTAACATGGATGGTACTTCCCTGTATCAGGGTGTTTGTGCACTCTTTGTAGCTCAGGTTTATGGCCTAGATTTATCCATGGGTCAACAACTTACTGTAGTTCTCACAGGTACTTTAGCTTCTATCGGGGCTGCAGGGGTTCCAGGGGCTGGTTTGATCATGTTAACTATGGTTTTGGCTTCTGTAGGTTTACCTTTGGACGGTGTTGCACTGGTTGCAGGTATTGACCGTATTTTAGATATGGCCCGTACAACTTTAAATGTTACAGGTGATGCTTCAGCTGCAGTAATTGTAGCTGCTACTGAAAATGATTTAACTATTCCTAGTGATAGTAACATTTCTGCCTAAAAAAGTATGTTCAACATGATTTTTAACAGCTAGACATGTGGACGGATTTGATGATAATAAAGCGTGACCGGTCGGGTCACGTTTTATTTTGCGAAAAATAACTGCTGTCCTTTAACTTTATATCCATTAATTATTTCTTTACCTTCCTGAGATGTAATAAACTCAATGAAAGCCATGGCACCTTTATAATTAACACTGGGATGCTTGTCCGGATTTATAGCTATGATACCATAAGGGTTAAGAAGAGGAGGGTCACCTTCTATTAAAACCTCTAATTTCAAATTATCTTTCATACTTATAAAGGTTCCTCTATCAGTTAAGGTATAGCCCTGTTTTTCACTGGTCATTACTAAAGTATCTCCCATTCCCTTGTTGACAGCCAGGTACCAGTCACCTTCAGGTTTCACTCCTGTTTTTTCCCATAGTTGCTTTTCTTTTTTATGTGTACCTGAATTATCTCCCCTGGATAAAAACTCACCTTTTTTTGTTTCTGACAATTTCTTTAATCCTTCAAATATTCCTAATCCTTTAATACCGGCTGGATCGTTTTTGGGGCCTACTATAACAAAGTCATTATACATAACATCTCTACGGTTAACACCAAAACCGTCGGCAACAAACTTATCTTCTGCAGCTCTGGCATGAACTAAAACAACATCACAATCTCCCAGTTCACCCGTTTTAAGGGCCTGACCTGTCCCTTGGGAAATAACATCAACTTTATAGCCGGTTTTCTTTTCGAAAACAGGTAAAAGCTGATCCAGTAATCCCGAATCCTTGGTACTGGTAGTAGTTGCCAAAACAATTGTTTTATCTTCCTGTGGTTCAGAACCTTGCTTATTAGTTTTAGGTTCTTGTTTAGCACATCCTACCATGGAAAAAATAATAAGTACTATTAAAAGATAAGTTAATAATTTTCTCATAAATATATCCCTCCTCAAAAAATTAAAGTATAGACTTGGCATTGTATTTTTTTTACATCACTTCCCTCCTTCTTATTTAACACATTAAAATAATTGTGCACCGCAGCCCCTTTAATGCTTTTTTATAAGAATTATTTCTTAGACTTGCATTAAGAGGTTGCAACGACTCAGTTATTATGTAATGGGGGCCATAAAAATATCTCCTACCATTTGTTTTGTGGTAGGAGATATAAAGATAGTATAAAAAAAGTGTCTCCGAAAGAAGACACTCCCCAAGGCACCCTAAAACTGGAATTACCTTTATAATCCTCCTTTCCACAATGGGAGGCATCGATGTTTCCAACGATACCCTACAGGTTTGCACTCCATAGGTATTAAACCTGAAGGAATTACAAACTCGGAGATATTAAGTTCAAAATAATTATATTATGTTACTAATGATTTGTCTAGAAATTTATTCTTCAACTGCTTTATTTAGTGCATCGATTAATTCACCAACATTAATACCATGAACAGTTGCACCTTGTTCAATGTTTTCAAAACGAGCTGCTGCACAGCCAAGACAACCCATACCAAAGTTCATGAACACTTGAGCAGTTTGGGGATATTTTTGTACAACTTCAACAATACTCATATCTTTAGTTATTTTCATTTAAAAAACCTCCTAAAATTAAAAATCATTGATTAGTATACCAAAATAGACTACTTTTTACAATGATACAAAGCATAATGTATTTTTTTTAGAGCAAATTAAACTTAATTGAAATTATGAGGAGGTTTTAAATAATGAGTTCTGACGGAAATATAAAATTTGGTGGCATGAAATTTGAACAAAAGGTCAGTACTAGAAAAATCAACAAGTTTGTTGATGACCTTCCTGAAGAGAAAAAGCAGTCTATGTTTCAGGTTGTAAATGAATTGGTAGATGCTGGCATGATTAAACTTCTCAATCAGGTGACTACTATCGATGATGAAATGGTGGAGTGGCAGGAGACTAATACAGGCGATGAATAACAATATTAAGGTGCTGTCTGAATAGCGGCACCTTGTGTTGTTACGGTACGTTTTTTCTTATAAAAAGCAGGATATAGTGATTTTTTCACGAAATAGAAATACACTATTTAATAAGGGATAAGAGGGGAGTTTATAATTTGCTTTTAATTAGTTATATGTTTGCAGCGGCCTTGGAGTTAGTAATGACAGTAAAGAACTTTCAATTGGGAAACCTATCTTATGCCTGGTCTTTTGGTTTTTTATTGTTTCTTAGTGTAGCATCTATACCTTTAGAGACAAGTGAAATGGGGAAGATGGTAAGGGCTGAATTTAAAAGCTTAGGAGTGGATACAGCCAAATATGATTTAATTTCCAACTTAGGTAGATCTTTTGCATATATTTTAATAATTGTGAATGTTTTTGATTATATAGCAGGCCTCATTACTGCCTACAGTATAACTTTCATCATGCTTGTTTTAGCTATTTTTAAATATGTCCGGGCTGAAAAGTAAATGATGTCAGGTAGTGTAAAGGAGGATATAGTGGATAACAAATACATTTGCGTGAACTGCTTGCAATGGGTTGATAAATTATATACTCATATTTTCATTGAAGATGGGGAAGAAACAGTTATTTTAGTGTGTCAGGATTGTTTATTGGAGGAAAATGAAGTAATTATTGATAGTGATTTATTGCATTATTCTATTTCTAAAGATATTTTGGAAGAATATTTGAAAGAACTTAAAGGATTTAAATCAGTATCCAACTTAATAGATAAAGAATATGTTGAAAAAGAAGTATTTTACTTGGAACAGGTTATATTGCCTTCTATTAGGCGGAGGATAGATAAACTTAAGGATCATCTTATTTAATAACTGGCCACCGCCACGAACAAATGGTCTATCGGACGACTTGTAGTGACTAGTAACTTACGTAGTACTGTGAGTATACGGTAAAAACGGGCACGGGGCCCGTTTTTTAAACATAACATTCCCTTTGGATTTTATTCATATAGGCATCATGTAATTTTCTAGTAATAGGTCCTACTTTCCCATCTCCTATTTTCTGGTTATTAATGGAGACTACTGGCATTACTTCTGTAGTAGTACCTGTGAGGAAAACCTCATCTGCATTTAAAATAAAGTCTGGAGTAACTGCCTCTTCTTTAACTACATAATTAAACTCTCTGGCAAATTTCAAAATAGTGGACCGGGTAATTCCGGCTAATATTTTGTTATCAGTGGGAGCGGTATGAATAACATTATCTTTAATAACAAATACATTGGAATTTGCCCCCTCGGTAATAAAGCCATCCCTATACATAATAGCTTCAAAGCAACCATTTTCATGGGCCGTTTGTTTAGCCAGTACATTTCCTAATAAGTTTAGTGATTTTATGTTACACTTTAACCATCTTTCATCAGGAACCAGAATAGCTTTTGCTCCATTTGCTTTTAAATAAGGATCAAGCTTTGTCCAGGGTCGAATTGTCATGGATAGGCGGGGTTTAATTCCCTGTGGAAAAGCGTGTTTACGGGGAGCAATACCTCTAGTAAATTGGGAATAAATAAGTGCTTCTTTCAAGCCAGTTTTTTCAACAAGCTGTAAATGAAACTTGACTAATTCTTCTAAAGTATATGGTATATCAATTTTTATCATGGAAGCACTTTTAAATATGCGTTCCATATGCTCAACTACCAAAAATGGTTTACCACCATAAACCAGTACTGCTTCATAGACACCATCACCTAATTGGTGTCCCCTATCCTCGATAGGCACCACATATTCATCTAATTCCACAAATTTCCCATCTACTAAACCTATACCTTCCATGGAACAAACCTCCTCATTAAAATTTCTGATTGCTAAAAAAGTTTAAAGTTTATGGTTCATTGTTTATTGTTCACAGATTATAAACTATTATCTATGGACTGATATACTTATGGTTTACCAGTCATTATACTTTGTGCCATTTACTTCATAACTATAGGTGATATTAGCATTTAGAGAAAGTGAAACGGAGCAATATTTCTCCATAGACATTTGAGCTGCTTTTTTTACTTTTTCGGGATCGAGACCCGGTCCTTCTAGTTCAAAATGGACATGAATATCAGTGAATTTCTTAGGGTAATCTTCTGCTCTTGTACCATTAACATGGACAGCTAGACTGGTTATTTCCTGGCGCATTTTTCCCAGAATATTTATAATATCTATTCCGGAACAACCACCTACACCACTCAGTAAAAGTTCGGTTGGCCGGGGGCCTTTATTTTCTCCACCTACATCAGGACTGGCATCCATTATAATTTTATGACCTGATGTTACTTCAGCCTCAAAAGACATTTTATTCTGCCATCTAACCTTTGCCTCCACATAAAAACCTCCCTAATTTATTAATGTTTTTAAAATATTTCTCCTTTCTTATTATTTTCCCTGCAAATATTTGGTTTTATAAAAAAAATAAATAGATTATTACCTGATCCTTTTTTAAAAGCAACAAAAACTAAATTTTTCCATTAAATAAAACCAGGTTTTTTAACTAAAGCGATTTTTTTCTTATTTATTAGTCTTGATTAAAATAAAGACAACTTAAAAAAAGGAGGTGGGAATGATGGCTGTAATCTCAACTGCACTTGGTTCCAGGCTTAGTTTGGTTGTGCAAACAGGAACTGATGCTCAAGGAAATCCAGAACTAAAAACCCGCACTTATAATAGGGTAAAAGCCAGTTCAACAGATGATGCTGTTTATCAGATGGCCACCATATTGGCGGGTTTACAAAAACACCCATTGTATGGTGTGAGCCGTGTCAATGAGGTTAGTCTGGAACAGGTATAATTTTAGTTTAATTTATGTAGATGGGAGGTGAAAAAGTATGGTTGAAACTAAGACTTTGCAAATGGTATTTGCCAATGCTGCCAATGGCCGGGTAACAATTAGTGTGTTAGACCCGAGGGATGACTTGACTGCTTTGGATGTAGAAACCGCCATGAATGATATTATCGCTGCTAATGTTATTAGTTCAACAGGTGGAGACCTGGTATCGGTGTTAGGGGCGAGGGTTGTCACCCGTCAAGTCACAGAACTTATCACCAGTTAAAAGTGGGGCTTGAAAAGCAGCATCTAGCTGTGCTCCTCCTTTGAGGTCCAGCTTATGCGTCTGACAATACTTAAGGGTGAAGGTTGCAGGTCTGATATACTAAAGGGTCAAAGCTAGGGCGTCTGATTTACTTCTAACTTAACATTACACATCTGACATACTTCTGGGATAGCTTTTCTATCTGACAATTATTTTAAGCAGACAATGCTTGCAGCAGATGCAATATGTTAGCTCCTGGTATGTCTGACCCATTAGTTAACCTGTAGTAGATATCAGACGCAGAATGTTTGCCCGGAAGTATAACTAACCAGTAAAGTTATCTAAAGTATTGTCAGACGCAAAATATTTCCCTTAAGAAATTTTTCGCACTAATAAAAAATGAGGAGGTTTTCTATTGATTAATAAAATTGAGATTCAGCCTTACCAGGTGGCTAAAAAGTATAGATGTAATCTGTGCGACCGCTTGGAAAAAGTTGAAAAACGTTTAGTAGTCTGGCGTAAAAATCAGGTAGTAGGTGACTTATTGTTATGTAATCCCTGTTTAGAAACAATAGTGGAAATCATAAGGGGTAAAGAGGAAATTATAGAAGAGTGGAATTTTAGAGGAGGTGAGTGATGTGGAGAATTTATTACAACAAATTAGTAATTATGGTTTTCCAATGGTGATAAGTATTTATTTACTGGTTAGGATCGAAAGTAAATTGGAAGGGTTATCCAATTCTATTATCCAATTGGCAAAGGTAATTGAAGGTTTAAAAGAGGTGAGGGCTAATGGTTAACTGGCAAGGTATTGTAATTCACCATTCAGCAAGTCCCCGGGGTTTTTGGTATGGTCAAAGGTGGCGACCCGTTGATGTGGAACTAATAAGAAGCTGGCATATTTATGAACGGGGATGGAGTGATATAGGTTACCATTATGTTGTTTTACCCGATGGTCAGGTTCAAGGGGGGCGTCCTCTGGATAGAATAGGTGCTCATGCCCGGGCCGGTAAGCGAAATTTAACTGCTATAGGAATTTGTCTTATTGGAAATTTTCAGTATGACAGTGTTTCACCACCCCAACTCATGGGTACAATGCAGTTAGTAAAAAAGCTGCAAAAAGAATATGATATTCCAGTGGAAAAGGTAGAATTGCATAAGGAGATACCGGGGAGTAATACTTTATGTCCCGGCAGGTTTTTTCCTAAAAAAGCCTTTTATGAATATTTAAATTCAGGATAAGCAGGAGAAGGGTTGTATCTAGCGAAATATAAAAAAAATAATATAAAAATTGAGCTAGGAGGTATATTCTAATTGCAGGTACAAATTGTAACAGACAGTTCGTGCGATCTTCCTAAAGAGATCATTAAAGAATACGATATTCAAATAGTTCCCTTATTTATTCATTTTAATGATGAAACCTATATTGACCAGTTGGAAATTGATAATGAAACCTTTTATTATAAGCTTTCATCTGGTGGAAAACTTCCTAAAACTTCCAGGCCAACACCAATGGCATTTGCAAAAACTTTTGAAAAAGCAGGAGAAAAAGGACCTGTACTTTGTATAACTTTGTCTTCAGGATTAAGTGGTACTTATGAAAGTGCTCTTTTAGCAAAAAATATGGTGCAATGCCAGGTGGAAGTAATTGACTCTCTAAATGCCAGTATTGGGATAGGATTGCAGGTTATTAGAGCTTGTAAACTTGCTCACCAGGGCCTAAGTCTTGAAGAAATTAAGGAGGAAATAATACGTTACCGTCGGGAAATGAGGACCTTTTTCACTTTAGATACCCTGGACTATATTGTTAAGGGAGGAAGGTTATCAAGCTGGGAAGGAGCAATAGGCCAAGTTTTAAATATAAAACCAATTCTATATAATTTACCTGATGGAGTTATAGGTACTTTAGAAAAAGTAAGAGGAAGAAAACGTTCTTTAAAAAGGCTTATACAGTTAGTAGAAGGTTCTGGTAAAGATTTTTCTAAAACCCCTATCGGAATTACCCATGCTAAAGCAGGAGAAGACCTGCAGCAACTAGTAGAGGATTTACAGAGTACTCTAAATCCTAAAGAGATAATAATTAGTGAATTAGGTCCTGTAATTGGAGCTCATACTGGATTTGGAACAATACTTTTAGCATTTTAGCATTAGTATTAATCTGTAGAACTGTAGATTCTGTAGATACTGTAGGCACATAAAAA
Source organism: Clostridia bacterium (assembly GCA_030154225.1). Classification (GTDB taxonomy): domain Bacteria; phylum Bacillota; class Peptococcia; order Peptococcales; family BICA1-8; genus JASKKI01. Next base: position 43,551 of record JASKKI010000012.1, read on the forward strand.
CCTGTCCGGCAGGTTTTTATTATGGTTGACAATCGAACATACGTTCGGGTAAAATTACACTAAGTGTTAGCCTTCGCCCGAGGTGATGTTTGAGAGGAGGTTTCAACAATAATGGTTGAATTTCAGTTTGAAAGGCAATGGAGAAATATTAACTGCTTGATTCCCATTTATGATCAATATGGAGGAAATAGCACCGAGGTTTGGTTAACCGGGGGAAATAAGGTCACAATTAATAATAAAACTAATACTGTCTTGAAAAATATAGCTAAAGTATTTGCCGTAGATTTATCTCAGTTGAAAAAAAAATACGGTAATTTAGTAGGCCGCAAGTCATCTACGCCATTACCTTTACATCCCGACTTAATTTTGATACCTATCAAAATTAGAGAGCCCTTAGCCAAAGATGAGGGTGCCCGGGGGTATATAGTGAAAAGTAAAATAGAAAATTATGGTCCGGTGGGTTGTTCTCAAACAGAATTTAAGTTTTGGGATGGTACTGTACTACCTTGTCTCCAGTCAGTAACAAGCATAAATTTATCAATGGCCCATGCCGAAATAATTAGCCGGGAATGTCAGAAAAGTTACCAAACTGAAGTAAGGGAGCGGGAGGAAATCTATCAGGTTGTTGCTGCTGTTTTATCATCCCTGGCTAAAAACAGAAAAGGATATTAAAAACCCATTAATTAACAATTAATTTGTCATAGTATTAGGTTAAGGGTTGGTGTTAGAATTGATTATAAAAAGTTTATAGCTAAAATATAGTAAAAGGAGGAGTATGGATTGAACTTTAAAAAGCAGGAAATTATTTTTGTTGTATTGGTCTTAATATTAACTCTGAATTTTGTAGGTTGTAGCACGGCACCTACTGGAGAAACTACACCTAAGGAACCCTTTCCGGAACAAAAAGAGGAACCTAAACCTGAACATATAGACAAGTCGGATCCAGAACCCAAACAAGAGCCGGAAATTGATCTTGCGGAAATCAATGCTAATGAAGCAGGACAAATCATGATTTTAGAGTGGCATGTCATAGGTGAAAAGGAAGGTAGATGGTCCAGAACCTATACAAATTTTCGGAAAGATCTGGAGACTCTGTATGAAAAGGGTTATCGTCTGGTTAGCTTAAGGGATGTAGTTACCAATAATATTCAAGTAGAAGCGGGTTATACTCCTGTTGTATTAACCTTTGATGATGGAACTGAAGGACATTTTAGGTACATAGAACAGGATGGAAAAAGAATTATAGATCCACATTCTGCTGTAGGAATTTTAAAGGCTTTTTATGATGAACATCCTGATTTTGGCTTAATGGCTACCTTTTATATTAACTACTATACACCCTTTGGACAAAAGGATTACTGGCAGGATAAATTAAGGGAAATTGTAAAATTAGGAATGGATTTAGGAAACCATACTGTAAACCATGAAAAACTTAACAACCTTTCTCAGGAAAAAGTAGAGGAAGAACTTGGTAAAATGGTTAAAATGGTCCAGGAAGTAGTACCAGGTTATGAGCTGGATAGTCTTGCCTTACCATATGGGATCAATCCTAAAGACATTAACTGGGCTGTTTCAGGGGAATACGAAGGAATTAAATATCACAATAAGGCCATTCTTTTGGTGGGATCTGGTCCCATCAAATCGCCGGTAGTAAAAGGCTTTAATCCCAGTCAGCTCCCCAGGATTCAAGTTTTCCAGGAAGAATTTGATAAGTGGTTAAATTATTTCGATGAAAATCCCGAGAAAAGGTACATAAGTGACGGGGACCCTGATACCATAAGTATTCCTGTTGGTGAAAAGGACAAAATTGATGCAAATAAGTTAGGTGGGAAAATACTTAAAACCTACGAACCTAATGGCAAATAATAAAAAAAATAATTTCTGTAACACTCAATCTTCTTTTAAATAAAAATAATAGTAAATAAATTAATGAGAGAGTGGTAAGGGTATCTACGAATC
>JASKKI010000013.1 GCA_030154225.1 Clostridia bacterium
GAACAGTAAGAGGTCCTCATAAAGGGGGTTTTCCTGTGAAAGCTAAATTATTTAAAGTTGTTTCAGCTTTAATGGCATTATTATTAGCCGGTGGCGCTAACTGGAAGTGGTAATTAATATATAAAAATACGACCCCTTTATTTAATTTAAAGACTAATGGTGAGAATTATGAAAGAATTAAATGGTTCTACAAAATTATATATTCTTATAATAGAAGCTTTAGCGCTCTTAATCATTTTTACAAGGTTATTCAATGTCTCATTGAATAACCAATTGCTTTCTGGACTATTGGTATTTACATTTTTTAATATCCTTTCTGATCAGTTTTCATTAAAACTACCTAAAGTTGGGGATGTATCGGTCTCTTTTCCGATTCAAATTGCCGCTTTGATATTATTTGGTCCTCTAGTTCCCATGATTAGTGAATTTTTTTCAACCCTGATTCGGTTTCTTAAGAGGAAAAAAACTGAAAGATATAAAGAGATTTTTAATGGAAGCCAATTAATTGTTTCTATCTATATTGCTGGTTTACTCACTAACGGTTGGATGGAAAGGCAAGATTTATTTTTTGATTTCCATGAATTAACAATATCTTTTTTAGTGAGTTTGATTTATTTTGTGGTCAATACGATATTAGTTACAATTGTTATAAGTCTATCCCAGAAAGCTAAACTAATTGATATCTGGACTACAAATTTTAGACTTTTAACTCCTCATTATCTAACATTAGCACCATTAGGATTTATAGTAGCTTTAATATACTATTATATAGGGATTTTTGGGATAATATTATTTTTAATCCCGCTCCTGTTAGCTAGGCACTCTTTCAAATTATATTTGGAAATGAGAGAAAATTATCTTAACACCATTGAAACCTTAGTAAAATCCATTGAAGCTAAAGATGTGTACACCTGTGGTCATTCCGAAAGGGTAGCCAGATATAGTGTTGCCATAGGGAAAGAATTAGGGTTAGATGCAATATCTTTAGAACAATTAAACTATTTAGCTTTACTTCATGATATTGGGAAAGTGGCTGTGAGTGATAAAATTTTAAATAAAATGGAAAAATTGAATGATGAAGAATTTAATATAGTAAAACATCATCCTGAAATTGGTGCGCAAATTGCAAAAAATATTAAGTTACTTAAAGACTATCAAAATGCCATTCTCCATCATCACGAACGATGGGATGGGGTGGGGTATCCCTCTAAATTAAAAGGTGAAGATATACCGTTATTTTCTAGGATAATTGCTGTTGCTGATAGTTTTGATGCTATGACCAGTGATAGACCTTACCGTAAAGCTTTAGAATATTCAACTGCCATTAATGAAATTACCTTATGTTCTGGCAAACAATTTGATCCTCAAATAGTTAATGCTTTTATAAAAACAATACCAGAGGTTTTGCCGGAAGTTGACATGTCAGCTATTGAGAAAAATCTTAAGATTACTAATAAAACTAATCTTGCATATTTAAGGTGAGTATATGTTAATTGAGAGCCTTATATTGGGTATAATAGTTGCGTTAATTAGAAAAGGAAAAATAAATAATCTGGGGCTGATTCAATTAGAGAGAATTAGTTTTTTGTTTTTTGCCCTTATTTTACAACTAATAATTGACTTTTTTGGTAGAATTACACTAGGCCAATTGGGTAGTATAGTGCATTTTACCAGTTATTTATTATTATTTTATTTCTATTGGTTTAATAGAAATAGATTAAACATTCTTATACCCATTGGATTAGCACTAAACTTTTTGGTAATTAGTTTTAATAATTTTTCAATGCCGGTGCATACTTCTTATATGCCTAAAGATGTAATACTTAAGCTAAGTAATAGTGTTACCCATTCCATAATGACCAGTAATACTAAATTATCTTGGTTAGGTGATATATTTTATATAAGTTGGCCGGTTAAACAAATGCTAAGTGTAGGAGATATTTTTCTTGATTTAGGAATATTTTTCTTAATTCAAAAGATAATGGTTAAAAATTAGAATCCTCTGGTTTTTTAGAGGTTTTTTATATTCTTAGATACTATTTTTTGGTGGTGAGGAGTTGAATTATTTTTGAAAAGACCTGGTATATCTGTTGCGGTAGTTATTAAAAAAGATGAAAAATATTTATTGGGTAGACGTCATCCCCATATAGTTGGCGGAAATTACTGGTGCTTACCAATGGGAAAATTGGAATGGGGTGAAAATTTGATTGATTGTGCCAGAAGAGAAGTATTGGAAGAAGCGGGAATTAGTGTTTTGGAGGTTAAACCTATAGCCCTAGCTAATGTTATTTTAACTGATTCCCATTACCTTACTTTAGGTTTTCTGGCAACTGTTTGGGCCGGTAAACCTGAAATAACGGCTCCCCAGGAAATAGTAGAATGGAACTGGTATAATTTCAATAATTTACCTAAGCCTTTATTTCAGCCCTCAAAAGAAATTATTGAGGCCTCAATAAAAACCGGTACTTTTTCAAATAGTTCAGTAATTGAAATAAACAACATATAAGGTTTTGTGTTTTGGTTTAATTCAAAAAAAGTTACAACCACTGTCTCAATGTGAGACAGTGGTTGTTTTAAATTGAGACAAAGAAAACCCAAAACACTAAAATTCATGCTGGCATGAAAATTGCATTAAATTATAGAGAATTCAAAAAATTTGGAGGTGGAGGAGTTTGAAATTATTACGAATCGATTTAACTAACAAAAAAGCCGAATTTCAAGTTGTACCCCAAGAATATGCTGCCCTAGGAGGAAGAGCATTAACTTCTAAAATTATCCTGGATGAAGTAGATCCTACTTGTAATCCACTTGGCAAAGGTAACAAACTGGTTTTTGCTCCTGGATTGTTAAGTGGAACTACTGCTCCTAGTTCAGGCCGTTTATCTGTAGGAGGTAAAAGCCCTCTAACAGGAACAATAAAGGAATCAAATGCCGGGGGAGTAGCTGCTCAAAAATTAGCCCGCATGGGTATCAAGGCTCTTATTTTAGAAGGAGCTGCTGATGACTGGAATGTTCTAAAAATTACTAAAGATGGCGTAGAATTTGTAGATGCTAGTGATGTAATTGGTAAAGGTAATTATGCTGTAGGCGAAATCCTCAGAAATAAATTTGGAGAAAAAACTGGGGTTATCTCCATTGGACCGGCAGGTGAAAACAAGATGTCTGCTGCTTCCATTGCAGTTGCTGACATGGAGGGAAGACCTGTAAGACATGCTGGCCGAGGTGGAATGGGTGCAGTTTTAGGCTCTAAAAAAGTTAAAGCACTAATTATTAATGATGAAGGTGCACCAGGAGTAGAAATTAAAAATAAAGAAGCTTTTAAAGAAGCCGCCCAGTCATTTAGTAAAATGCTTTTGGCCCACCCTGTATGTGGTCAAGGTTTACCCACTTATGGAACAGCGGTATTAATAAATGTTCTTAATGAAGCAGGTGGTTTACCAACAGAAAACTTTAGAACCGGTAGATTTGACGGGGCAGACAAAATTAGTGGAGAAACCATGTATGATACTATCAATGCTAGAGGTGGTAAACCTACCCATGCCTGTCATCCAGGCTGTGTAATGCGTTGTTCCCAAGTATATAATGATGATAAAGGTGAGTATTTAACTGCCGGTTTTGAATATGAAACAATCTGGGCTTTTGGTGCCAATTGTAAAATTGATAACCTCGATGCAGTAGCTAAGCTGGATAGGTATTGTGATGATCTGGGCTTAGATACTATTGAAATGGGAGTTACCTTGGGGGTTGCTATGGAAGCAGGAATTATTCCCTTTGGTGACCATGAAGGAGCTTTAAAACTATTTGGTGAAGATATTGCCAATGGTACTCCATTAGGCAGGATTTTAGGCCAAGGTGCTGAATTTACAGGAAAAGCTTATGGTGTAACCAGAATACCTACAGTAAAACGGCAGGCAATTCCTGCTTATGACCCCAGAGCTGTTAAAGGGGTAGGGGTAACCTATGCAACTACTCCAATGGGTGCAGATCATACTGCCGGATACAGTGTCACTGCCAATATCTTAAAGGTTGGTGGCTATGTAGATCCATTAAAAATAGACGGACAAGTTGAATTATCCCGTAACTTGCAAATAGCAACTGCTGCTGTAGATTCTACAGGTTTATGCTTGTTTGTTGCCTTTGCAGTTTTAGATGAACCGGAAGCATTACCAAAAGTAGTAGATATGCTTAATGCTCAATATGGTATCAATCTTACCCTGGATGATGTAACAGAGCTGGGTAAGTCTGTTTTGAGATGGGAAAGAGAATTTAATAAAAAAGCAGGATTTAACAATGCCCATGACAGACTTCCGGAATTTTTCCAAGAAGAATGTCCACCTCACAACACTACCTTTGATTTTACAGGGGAAGAATTAGATAATTTATTTGCACCTATTGAAAGTGAAGTATTAGCTGAGGCTGCTGCTGGAAAAGAATAGAATAGGGTGTGAGCTATTTGCAAATAGAGGTTAGGCTTTTTGCCCATTTAAGACAAAAAACACCTAATGGCCCACTTAAATTAAATTTGGAAGAAGGAAGTACAGTCCAAGATTTACTTAATATTTTAAAATTAACTGAAGAACAGTCTTTAATAATAATGGTTAATGGTAAACGGGAGTATTATGAAACTATTTTAAATAATGGAGACCGGGTAGGAATATTCCCACCTGTCGGTGGGGGATAAAATTTAAGAGGTGACGGCTCTTTCTCCGTCACCTCTCTAAAACATAAACAAAAAAATTTATCTGATATTATATTTTTCTAATTTTCTATATAAGGTAGCTCTACCTATACCTAAAAGTTCTGCCGCTCTCGAAATATTATTTCCTGATTGGGCTAAGGCTGACTTAATCAAATTAGCTTCGGCATTTTCTATTAGTAAAGATTGGTTATCCCATGAATTTATGTTTTTGATTTGTACCGGTAAATGTTCTGGTAAAATAAGATCTTCATCAACTAGAAGTAAAGCCCTTTCTAGGACATTTATTAATTCGCGAATATTACCGGGCCACCAGTAGTTGTGAAAAATTTGTTTAACTTCCGGGGATACTTTTACTAAAGAACGGTGGAGCTTGCTTCCTATTTTTCCTAAATAGTGAGAGGTTAGAATTTCTATATCTTCAGGTCTTTCCCTTAAGGGGGGGATATCAATACTGATAACATTAATTCTGTAAAACAAATCCAATCTAAATTTTCCTTTTTTGATTTCTTCATGCAAGTCTTTATTAGTAGCAGCTATGATACGGACGTCAATAGGGATGGGTTTTGTTCCACCTATACGGACAAAACTATGCTCCTGTAGAACCCGTAAAAGACTGGCCTGGGATTCCAGGGGAAGTTCACTGATTTCATCTAGGAACAAAGTGCCACCATGGGCTAATTCAAATTTTCCAATTTGTCCTTGGGCTTTTGCACCTGTAAAGGCACCGCCTTCATAGCCAAAAAGTTCACTTTCAATGAGAGTCTCGGGTAAGGCAGCACAATTTAGAGCTACAAAAGGTCCATATTTACGATGGCTGTGATTATGAACTGCATGGGCAAATAGCTCCTTACCTGTACCGCTTTCCCCTTGTAAAAGAACAGTACTGTCAGTTTGAGCTGCTTTTTTGGCAAGTTTAATAGCCTCTTTTATTTTTTGGCTTTCACCAATAATATAATCGAAATTATACCTGGCAGAGTGATAATACGCAGGTGAATTTTTAGATGTTTTGGTATTATTCATAATAAGTTTACTTTGAATAGCTTTAGCTGCAGCTAAGGCTAAACCTAGATTGTGGGGATGGGCTGCCTGGAAATTACCGGAAATATCAAGGATACCTATAAGATTAAAAAAATTATCGAAAATTGGTGCTGCTGAGCACGTTAGAAAATGATTTTCCTGGTGGAAATGTTCCTGAGCGAAAATAGTAATGGGACGTTGTTCATGTAAAGCTAGGGCTATGGCATTTGTACCTTTGACTTTTTCATGCCAGTTTACACCCTCAGAAAGGTGAACTTTGTTGGAATGCTGTAGAAAATGGGGATCACCGATTACTTTAAGAATGTAGCCTTCATTATCTGTTAAAATTACCGAAAAACCGGAGCCTTTTATGGATAAGTAAAGATCTTCCATAATAGGAATGGCAACCTCTAGAAGAATCTGGTATTTTTCCTGTCGTTCTCTAATTCGGGGTTGTTCTAGTTTGTCTAAAGGTGCCTTTTCTAAAGGATTCAAATTATTTTTACATCTTAACCAGGATCTAATTACTTCAGGGGCTAAGGAGTTATCTATTTCACCCTCTGTGACAAATTTTTGCCAGGCATTGGCTACCTTTGTATATTTCTCTAAATTTGTCATGCGAACACCCCCTAATATTTATTATTATATGTTATCATAGATATTGGACACGAACCTACCAATATTCCTGCTTTTTATTGTAATTATTTGTGAATATTTTTAAATTTTGGGGTGATATTTTGAAATCAGAACGTTATTTTCGCCAATTAATTATTCCGGAAATAGGAGAAAAAGGACAGGAGAAATTATCCCGTTCAAAAGTATTAATTGTGGGAATAGGAGGTCTAGGTTCTCCGGTGGCCTTTTATTTAACTGCTGCTGGAGTTGGAACAATCGGCTTGCTTGATAAAGATAAAATAGAATTATCTAATTTACAAAGACAAATTTTGCATAGTACTACTAAAATTGGCATGGCCAAGGTATTTTCAGCGGAACAAGTGTTAAAAGAACTTAATCCTGAAATCTTAATTAATACATATAATGAAAAAATAGATGAAACTAATGTTTATGATCTTATAAAAAAATACGATGTTGTAGTAGCGGCAGTAGATAATTTAAACACCCGGTATTTATTAAATAGTGCTTGTATTAAAACCGGTATTCCTTTAGTTGAAGGGGGAGTTTTTAACTGGGATGGAACGGTACACACTATTATCAAAGGACAGGGGCCATGTTATAATTGTTTATATCCTCAAGTAAAAACTAATAATCCTGTCCCCGGTGTTATTGGACCCATAGTAGGAATTGTTGGTTCTTGGCAAGCCATGGAAGTAATAAAAATATTATTAGGTGTAGGTGAACTATTGACCGATAGAATGCTTCTTATCGATGGGTTGGGTTCCAAAGTCACTGAGTTAAAAGTAACTATTAATGATAATTGCCCTGTTTGTAGTCAATAATTTTACAGTTAAAAGAGGAAAAACGCAAGTTATAGAGAAGTATATAAGAGAAGTATATTTTTATACATAAATTAAATATAAAAACTTCTCCGAATCTAAAATCCTAAGGGAAAGCTATGGATTTTAGGTCTTTGGGTAAGAGTAGAAATGCTTTTGCCTCCCGTGTTTGGAAAGGAGACATTTTCACCGAATATGTCCAGTTTCTCTAAACAGGGGAACTGGATTTTTTAATTGGGGACATACCTCAACCCCAGATTAAACTTAAAATAGAGGTGTGTCCCCTTTCATTATAGTTAGGGGTGTGCTTAATGAAACTACTACAAGTTAAATCTGTTGAAGAAGTAGTAAAAATTATAACTGATAGTTTTCAAGAAATTAATAGAGTCCAAGAGTTAAAAATGGAGGACAGTTTATTTAAAGTATTAGCCGAAGATGTTTATTCACCGGAAATTCTACCTCCTTTTTCCCGCTCAAGTGTCGATGGGTATGCTGTAAACGCCACTGATACTTATGGTGCAGGTGAAAGTTTGCCAGCCTTTTTACAACTGGTAGGGGAAATTAAAATGGGTGAAAATGCAGAAAAAATCAATAGAAGTGAAACAAGATATATTCCAACAGGTGGAATGCTTCCCAAAGGGGCGGATGCCGTTGTCATGATTGAATATACGGAGAAGTTAGGTAATCAAGTAATGATTTATAAGCAGGTAGGACCTGGTGAAAATGTTATACTTGCGGGAGATGATGTCAAGGAAGGAGAGCTTATCTTAAAAAAGGGTACTGTTTTAAAAGAAGCTGAGCTTGGTGCCCTTGCTGCTTTAGGTATAAATAATGTCACAGTTTATGAAAAACCTGTAGTTGGTATCTTATCTACAGGGAATGAGTTAGTATCAAATACAGAAAAAGAATTAAAAAATGGTCAAATTAGGGATATTAATTCTATTACTTTGGCCAGTATTGCTAAAAAATATGGTGCCAAGGTTTTATTAGGTGGTATTGCTTCTGATGATTTCGATGAGATTCTTAATAAGGCGAGTAACCTATTAGATAAAGTAGATGTTTTGCTTCTTTCTGGTGGTAGTTCCGTTGGGACCTTAGACTTTACTTCTCAGGTAGTTAAAAAATTAACTGGAGGGAACTTACTTGTAGAAGGAATATCAGTCAAACCAGGCAAACCAACTATATTTGCCAAAAAAGATAATAAAGCCGTTTGGGGGTTACCCGGTCATCCGGTATCAGCAATGATGATTTTTAATTATTTTGGTGAGATACTGTTAAATATTCTTAGTGGTAGTAGGGAATTAAAATTTAAAAAAATTTGCAAAGCCCTTCTTACCAGAAATATACCTAGTAGTGCAGGCCGTACAGACTGGATAAGAGTAAGATTGACCAAGGATACTAACAACTACCAGGCCACACCGGTTTTTGGAAAATCAGGTTTGATTACAACCCTTATTGAGACTCAGGGATATATTGAAATACCTCCTCAAAAAGAAGGATTGGAAAAAGGTACTTGGGTTGATGTAATACTTTGGGGTTAAGGAGGAAAATTATGCGGCAAGTTTATTTAGATAATGTTCCTTTAGAAGAAGCACAATCTATATTTTTAGAAAAGGTTCATTTACCAAGATGGACTGAAAAAATTAAAACAGAAGATGCTCTAGGAAGAGTACTGGCCAAATCTGTTTATGCTAGACGTTCAATGCCAGCTTTTCATGCATCAGCTATGGACGGGATTGCCGTTAATTCCCAAAAAACAATAGGTGCTGATGAACAGAGACCTGTGACTTTGGAAATTGAGAAAGATTTTCTACAAGTTGATACGGGGGATCCTATTCCTGAAGGTTTTGATGCTGTAATTATGATTGAAGATATCCAATGGCTTAATGATAGTGAAATAGAAATTCTAGCTCCGGCTACCCCCTGGCAGCATATTAGACCGGTAGGTGAAGATGTAGTGGCGGGAGAAATAATTATTCCTGCCCACCATAAAATAACTCCTCCGGATTTGGGGGTTCTACTGGCAGGTGGGGTATTGGAGCTTGAGGTTTTTATACCTCCTAAAGTTTCAATTATTCCAACAGGGTCAGAGTTAATCAGGCCGGAAGAAACAGTATCACCGGGTAAAATAGTGGATTTTAATAGTACTGTATTAAAAGCTTATGTTACCCAGTGGGGGGCAGAAGCAAAAGCTTCCCCAATTATAAAAGATGATGTTGACTTAATAAAGCAAGGTATTATCGAGGCCTTGGACATTTGCGATATTTTAGTGGTTAATGCCGGTTCTTCGGCCGGAAGGGAAGATTTTACTGCCCAAATTATCAGGGAACTGGGTAAGGTTTTTGTTCACGGAGTGGCAACTAAGCCAGGAAAACCTGTTATTTTAGGAATGATTAACAACAAACCTGTTGTTGGTATACCTGGTTATCCTGTTTCTGCTTATTTGGCTTTGGAGTGGTTTGTTAAGCCTTTAATTTATAAATATTATGGTATTCCTCAACCGGAAAGGCAAAAAGTTGATGTTACTTTAGGTCGGAGAGTAGTTTCTACCATGGGTAAAGAAGAGTTTGTCAGAATGACTGTGGGCTTTGTTAATGGTAAATATGTGGCCAACCCATTAAATAGAGGAGCTGGGGTTACCATGTCTTTGGTTAAAGCCCATGGCTTATTGAGAATCCCAGCCAATAGCCTGGGTTATGAGCAAGGAGAACAGGTGGAAATTGAGCTTTTTAGACCCAAAGCTGAGCTGAAGAACACTATTGTTATGGTAGGCAGTCATGATTTAACTTTAGATCTACTAGCCGCGGAAATAAGGAAATTTTCCGATGATTTGTTTTTATCCTCTTCCCATGTAGGAAGTATGGGTGGTTTATTGGCTATTCAAAAGGAAGAAGCCCACGCTGCAGGTATACATTTGTTAGATCCGGACACAGGGGAATATAATATACCTTATGTTGAAAAGTATATAAAAAAACCCGATCTGGTGTTAATTAACCTGGTTTACCGCGAACAGGGCTTTATTCTACCTAAAGGTAATCCAGATAATGTTCAAAATTTAGAGGATATTGCACAAAAAGACCTCTTGCTTATTAACCGTCAAAGAGGAGCAGGTACTAGAATACTTTTTGACCACTTGTTAAAGGAAAAGGGTATTAATCCTAGTTTAATAAAAGGGTATACAAGAGAAGAGTTTTCCCATCTGGGGGTGGCGGCAGCTGTTCAGAGTGGCAGTGCTGATGTGGGAATAGGTATTAAATCAGCATCAATAGCTTATAATCTAGATTTTATTCCTATTGGTGAAGAGCGTTATGACCTGTTAATGGCGAAAAGCTTCTTAAATTCTTACCACGGCCAAATGTTTTTGAATATTATTAACTCTCCTGGATTTAAAAGTCAAGTAGAAGAATTGGGAGGTTATAGCACCAGAGATACAGGCCAAATTATTTGGGAAAGTTAACTTTCGATAAAAGAAGAAGGAGAAATACAAGTGTTAATAGATTCATTTTTTATTGCTGTAAAATTAATACTATCCTTTGATCCCGAGCTTTATACCATTCTTTTTCGTTCTCTATATTTAGCTTTAGCTTCAATTATTATAGCTGGCCTCCTGGGTATACCTCTTGGTACCTGGTTAGCCTTAAAAAAGTTTGGACTTAAGAGTTTTATTGTAAAATGGCTTTATGTTTTTATGGGATTACCACCTGTTTTTGTAGGGTTAATTGTATTTTTGTTCCTTTCCCGTAGTGGCCCTATTGGCCCAATAATTTACATTTTGTTTACTCCCTGGGCGATTATTATCGCCCAAACGATCCTGGCTTTACCCATTATAATGGGTTTGACCTTAAATGCTGTTGAAGAGAAAGCGGAAATAGTTTTAATGACAGCTAGGGGGCTAGGAGCCCGGAAAAGGCAGGGATTTATTACTTTAATAATTGAAGTTAGAATGGCAATAATTGCAGCTTTAGTTACAGCTTTTGGTAGAGTAATTGCTGAAGTAGGAGCTGTTATGATTGTAGGTGGGGATATTGAAGGTAAAACCCGGGTTTTAACTACCTCGATAGTAATGGAAACTAGGCAGGGTAATTTTGGAGAAGCATTAGCTTTAGGGCTAATTCTTTTACTCCTTTCTTTTGTGGTAAATACCGTTTTATATAACTGGCAGCATAAAGAAAGTCCCTCCAGATTAAGTTTGTTTTTGCAAAAATCTTTGACAAAAGGGAGGGATTAGGTTGTTAGAAATACGGAATATTTCAAAAAAATATGGTGATCAATTGGTTGTAAATAATGTGAGTTTTAATTTTGAACCAGGTAAAATTTATGGGATAATTGGTCCCAATGGTGCAGGTAAGAGCACTTTATTAAGATTAATTTCTGCTTTTGAAAAACCATCTAGCGGTGAGGTTTTACTGCAAAATAAGAAACTTCTGGAACCAACTACAAAGATCGCATGTATGTGGCAAAAACCTTATCTTTTTCAAACTACTGTATTTAAAAATATCGCTTATGGTCTCAAGGTAAGAGGAATTGAGAAAAAAGAGATCAAGAAGCGAATGGAAAAAATACTTAAACAATTTCGACTGGAAGATTTAAGAGATAAGCCGGCAAAATTTTTATCTGGTGGGGAAGGGGCAAGGGTTGCCCTAGCACGGGCAATAGCTTGTGATAGCCCAATTATTGTTTTGGATGAACCTGCTGCCAATCTTGACCCGCCTAACACAAGGATGATGGAAGAAATTCTTTTAAAAGTTCAAAAGGAAAAAAAATTAACTGTAATTATTGTTACCCATGACATGTTTCAAGCAAGAAGGTTGGCCCATTATACCTTGTTTATGGAAAATGGTATCTTAAAAGAAGCTAATTTTACCAGTGAACTGTTTACAAAACCTCTAGAGAAAAGTACACAAAGGTTTTTACAGGGGCTACTTTAACTTAAGGGGGAAAAGATATGAAATTACAAGATAATTTTGGAAGAAAACATGATTATTTGCGGATATCTATAACTGATAGGTGTAATTTGCGCTGTATTTATTGTATGGGAGAAGAAGGTATTAAGCTTCTGGACCACAGGGATGTCCTTAGTTATGAAGAAATTATTGGTTTTGTTAAATTTTTAGCCCCCTTGGGAATTAAGAAACTGCGTATTACCGGTGGGGAGCCTCTGGTTAGAAAAGGTGTAGAGAACTTAATTGGTGGATTAAATGAAATAAGTGGAATTGAAGATATTGCCTTAACAACCAATGGGGAGTTATTAGCACCTATGATTGATAAGCTTATGGACAACGGGTTGCGGAGAGTAAATATAAGCCTAGATTCGTTAAAACCCAATACTTATAAAGAGATTACCCGTATTGGCAATCTAAATAAAGTTTTACAAGGAATAAATATTGCATTAAAGAAAGGGCTAACACCCCTAAAAATTAACGTGGTTCTTATGGCAGGGGTAAATGACGAAGAAATTTATGATTTTCTTAAACTAACTTTAGATGACCCTATCCATGTCAGATTTATTGAGTATATGCCATTAGATGGTCATGACCTTAAGTGGTCTAAACGTTATCTTTCTTTACAGGTAGTAAAAGAAAAGGCTACTGCTTTAGGGTTTAAATTAAATCCTGTCGAAGGTTTAATAGGTAATGGAACAGCTGAAACCTGGCGCATTCATGGAGCGAAGGGTACAGTGGGCTTTATTCATCCTGTTAGCAATCACTTCTGTGCTTCTTGTACCCGTTTACGCCTAACTGCCGATGGTAAATTTAAACCTTGTCTTTACTGGCAGGAAGAACTTAATGTAAGGGATACTTTAAATGATCCCCCGGCTTTAACTAATTTAATTAAGCAGGGGTTAGCAATGAAACATGAAAAACATTTAATGTCTCCCGGTATTGAAAATCAAGAACAAGGTTATGTGCGGTGTATGGCTCAGATTGGAGGTTAACTAATGGATATTCCCATTATATCAGTTGTTGCAGCTGGTTCAGGCACTGGCAAAACAACTTTTCTGGAAAAACTTATTGGAGAATTGGTTGCTAGAGGAATCAAAGTTGGCACAATTAAAAGTGATGCCCATGGTTTCGAAATAGATAGACCAGGCAAGGATAGCTGGAAACATGCCCAGGCCGGGGCTAAAGCAACTGCCATTATCGGGCCTGATAAATATGCAATTATTCATAAAGTTCCTGTGCGCAAAAATTTAGATGATGTGGCAGGTATTTTTGAAGATGTAGATATAATTCTTGTTGAAGGATACAAAAAGGGTGATAAACCCAAAATTGAAGTGATAAGGAAGGAAAAAGGAACAGAACTATGTTCACCACTAAAGGATTTAATTGCTGTTGTAACTGATATGGAATATTTAGATGTTCCTGTTCCGGTATATGACCTGAATGATGCCGAAGGAATAGCCGATTTAATTGAAAAGCAGTTTTTAAAAAAGGAACAGGCAAATAATGATTCATATGAAGTTTTAACCCATTTCAACCAACAAGGAAGGGCACATATGGTGGATGTAACATCCAAAGATGTTACTACTAGAGAGGCCATTGCTCGGGGTGAAGTTTGGATGAAAGAAGAAACTTTAAAGTTGGTTGCCCAGGGTAAAATGGCGAAAGGGGATGTACTTGCTGTTGCTCAGGTGGCGGGAATAATGGGAGTTAAAGAAACCAGCCGTTTAATTCCAATGTGCCATCCTCTTAATATTGGTTCAGTTAATATAGAATTTAATTTAGACCAGAAAAAAAATAAGGTTGATATTGAATGCCGGGTTAAAATTACTGGGCAAACAGGTGTAGAGATGGAAGCTTTAACGGGGGTAAATATAGCTGCTTTAACCATTTATGATATGTGTAAAGCAGTTGATAAAAATATGGTTATTAATAACATTCGCCTGGTTAGAAAAACAGGTGGTAAAAGTGGTACTTATCAAAGGGAGGGAGAATAATGGGTAAGGTAGTTGCTGTATGTACCAGTCCTAAAAAAGGAATGCGTAAAAAAAATGTAGGACAGGGTATGCTTTTAGTTGATCTAGGTTTAAAAGGAGATGCCCACGCCGGTTTTGCTCATCGTCAAGTTAGTTTATTAGCTTTGGAAAGTATAGAGAAGATGAAAAAAATGGGGCTAGATGTAGGTCCGGGGGACTTTGCTGAAAACCTGACAACCCAGGGTATTGATCTGGTTAATCTGCCGATAGGGACCCGTTTTAAGATAGGTGAAGCTGTTCTCAGAGTAACCCAAATAGGAAAAGAATGTCATACCAGATGTGCTATTTATTATCAAGCCGGTGATTGTGTAATGCCTAAGGAAGGTATTTTTGCAGAAGTATTGAAAGGTGGAGAGGTTAAGGTAGATAATGAAATAAAGTTTTTACCCAGTTATAAACTCGGCATAGTAACTGCTAGTGATAAAGGTGCACGAGGAGAAAGGGAAGATGAAAGTGGGCGGGTAATTAAAGACAAGCTTCGTTTTCTAGCTGATGTTGCTGATTACAGAATAGTTCCCGATGAGAAAGAAGAGTTAAAAAAAGCTTTTATAGAGTTAGCCGATGAAAAGAAGGTTGATTTAATATTGACCACAGGTGGAACTGGTTTTAGCCCCAGGGACGTAACCCCTGAGGCTACTATAGAAGTTATAGATAGACATGTTCCCGGTATTCCTGAAGCCATAAGGTGGCAAAGCTACCAAATTACTCCCAAGGCCATGCTTTCCAGAGGTACTGCCGGTATTAGGGGAAAAACTTTAATCATAAATTTACCCGGAAGTCCTAAGGCTGTGAGTGAATGTTTGGATGTTGTTTTACCGGTGTTGGATCATGGGTTGGAGATTCTTACGGGGCAGGGCGGCGAATGTGCCAGGTAATTAGCATTCAAATACCAGTATAGCAAAGCATCTCTAAAAATCTAGGCCTCAGTCGTATAATAATACGTCGAGGACCTAGGTTTTTAAATAATGTAGCTAGACGAAGTATTTCAATGGTCTTAAAGTAATTTTTATGTGAATTATTAACATAATAAGTTATAATGTAATAGAATATTCCATTAAGGTTTTATAGTACAGATTTTTTTTTGAATAGTTTAGAATATTTACAACTTTGGGAGGGATAGAATGGTTACTTTTAAGATAAATGGTCAAGTTGTAAAAGCCCCGGAAGGTACGACTATCCTGGAAGCTGCTAAAAAAATGGGTATAGAAATTCCTACCTTTTGTTATGATTCCAGGTTAAAGCCCCATGGTACTTGTAGAATATGTGTTGTGGAAGTAGAAAAGGCAAAAAGTCTACAAGCGGCTTGTTCCACCCCTATTGCTGAAGGAATGAGTATTTGGACCGAAAGTGAGCCGGTGGTGGAAGCCAGGAAAGAAATTCTAAATTTATTACTATCCAACCATCCTTTAGATTGTTTAACCTGTGATAAGTCAGGCAATTGTACCCTGCAAGCCTTATGTCAAAAATATAATATAACAGGTAGTACGCATCAGGGCCAAAAAAGCAGATATGAAAGAGATGAATCTAATCCTTTTTATTATGTGGATTTGAATAAATGTATTTTATGTAGAAAATGTGTACTCGTTTGTTCTGAGTTACAGTGTTCTGATGCCATTGGAGTGGCTGATAGAGGTTTTGCTTCCCATATAACCCCTCCCTTTGAAAAAGATATTGAACATTCCAACTGTGTTTCCTGTGGGAACTGTGTGGCAGTATGTCCTACAGGGGCACTGGTTCCTAAGAGAAAAGAAAAATTTAGTTATGGTGAAGTCCAGATTGTGCAAACCACCTGTCCTTACTGTGGTGTAGGCTGTCAGATGGAATTGCTAGTAAAAAATAATAAAGTGGTAGAAGTCAGACCGGTATTTGCTAAACCCAACGATGGCTTGTTGTGTGTTAAAGGTAGATTTGGTTTTAATTTTATTAACCATCCTGACCGTCTGAAAAAACCGTTAATCAAGAAAAATGGTACTTTTGTAGAAGCAACTTGGGAAGAAGCCTATCAAATAATTGTTGATAAAATTAAAGAAATTAAGGAAAAGTATGGAAGTGATGCCCTGGCGGGCTTAGCATCAGCAAGGTGTACCAATGAAGAAAACTATTTAATGCAAAAATTATTTAGAGCGGTAATTAGAACTAACAATATTGATCATTGTGCCCGACTTTGTCATGCTTCCACCGTTGCCGGTTTAGCTACAACATTAGGTAGTGGGGCCATGACAAACAGTATTGCTGAAGTACTGGATGCCGATGTTATCTTTGTTACCGGTTCAAATACAACGGAAACTCACCCGGTTATTGGAGCCAAAATCAGACAGGCTATTCGCCACAATGGAGCTAAACTGATAGTGGCCGAGCCTAGGAGAATAGATTTAGCAAAGGATGCGGATGTGTTTTTACAAATAAAACCTGGGACAAATGTAGCTTTGATGAACGGTTTGATGAGTGTTATCTTAGAAGAAGGACTTTATGATGAAGATTTTATAAGAAACAGGACAGAAAACTTTTCAGAGTTGAAAAAAATAATAACTGCTTTTTCCGCTGAAAAAGCTGCGGAAATTTGTGATGTTGATGTACAAGATATTAGAAAAGCTGCTAGAATATATGCAGCTGGAGAAAAGGGAGCAATTTATTATGCCATGGGAATTACCCAGCATAGTACAGGAACTCAGCATGTAATGAGTATATCTAACCTGGCTTTATTATGTGGCAATATAGGTAAAGAAGGGGTAGGAGTTAATCCTCTCCGCGGTCAAAATAATGTTCAAGGTGCCTGTGATATGGGAGCATTGCCTAATGTCTACCCAGGTTATCAAAAGGTAAATAGCCCGGAGGTACAGGAAAAGTTTGAAAAAGCCTGGGGATTTAAATTATCACCCAATGCCGGTTTAACCTTACCGGAGATGTTAGAAAAAGCTGAAAATAATGAATTGAAATTATTGTATATTATGGGTGAAAATCCTCTTGTTTCTGATCCGGATATAAATCATGTCCGCAAAGCGTTAGAAAATCTTGATTTCTTAGTAGTTCAAGACATTTTTTTAACAGAAACCGCCCAATTAGCTGATGTAATTTTACCAGCTGTATCTTTTGCAGAAAAAGATGGAACTTTTACCAATACGGAAAGAAGGGTGCAATTAATCCAAAAAGCTATTAAGCCTATTGGTGATGCCAAACCGGATTGGGTAATCTTAATGGAAATTATGGATAGGCTGGGTTATAAAAAGGAATATTTACATCCTTCCGAAATTATGGAAGAAATTGCAGCTGTTACTCCCCAGTATGGAGGAATAAACTATTTCAGGATTAAGCAGGAAGGTGGTTTGCAATGGCCTTGTCCTACAAAAGATCATCCCGGTACTAAGTACCTACACCAGGGTCATTTTACCCGAGGAAAAGCATTATTTATGGCCGTTGATTATCAACAGCCTGCGGAAAATGCAGATGAAGATTATCCTTTGATCCTAACTACCGGACGTATACTATACCAATATCATACTCGAACCATGACTGGGCGAGTAGAAGGATTAAACAAAAAAGCACCTGAAAGTTATATAGAAATTCATCCTGAAACAGCAAACAAACATAAAATAGAGGATGGAGAAATAATAAGGGTTATATCCCGCAGAGGTGCTATTTTTACCAAAGCACGGGTAGTTGATATAGTTAATAAAAATATAGTATTTATGCCATTTCATTATGCGGAAGGGGCAGCTAATGTCTTAACTAATAATACCTTAGATGAGAATTGTAAAATACCAGAATTGAAGGTTTGTGCCGTTAAGATAGAAAAAATAGAAATTTAGTGATATTTTTCAAAAACAAGGTCCTCGTATTATATTTATACGAGGGCTTTTTTTGTATTATTAGTCACTATAAATTACGTAGTCAATTTTTAAATATCTTGCAAATAGATAGGTTTTCTCTGATTTTTGTTTTTGAAAAATATAAAAAAAATTAATACATAAAAAAGGAAAAAAGTAAATCTTATAGAAACATTAAATTAATATAATAATATATAACGTAAAATTAATATTTAAATAAATTAATAATAAAAAAAACAGAGATTCTGTTTATTTTATTAAAAAAGGAGAGGATAATTATTAAAATATCTATAAACCAATATATAAGAATTATAGAAAATAATAACTTTCACGAGGGGGTTAATTATGAATTTGCTACGAGCTAGATTATTATCTTATTTTCTCGTTGTATTTTTGGCATTGTCATTGGTGGGTTGTGCTGCTAATGTTCCAGAAGGTACAAAAAATATAGAGAACTCAATGTCGAAAAGTACTAATGGAAGTGAAAAAAGTAATAATGAATTTGAAATTATCCGTCAAGTATCAGACAAATTTTTAAAAAATAATAAAGTGAAGCTCATAACCGCCCGGGAACTTTATGAAAGAGTAATCCTTACTGGAGATAAAAGTTTTCATATTGTAGATATCCGCGGCGGTAGTCATTTTGCCGAGGCCCATATTCCTGGATCTATTAATATACCTTATGGCGAGACCTGGAAAGAATTAAAAACTGAGTTTTTACCTAGAGACAAAAAAATTGTTTTAGTTTGTTATTCTGGTCATACTTCAAGTCAAACTGCAGCATTTTGGGGAATGCTGGGATTTGATGTAGTTGTTTTAAAAAACGGGATGGCAGGATGGTCTAAATATGAACAATTTATTGGTAGTACACCTTTAGCCTGTGAACCTTTTGATTTTCCTTTAGTATCAGATGTTGTTAAGGAGCAATCCTTTTCTTTACCAGTTATTAAAGAGGGTATAACCGATCCTACAAGCCTGATACGCAAACGTTCTGAAAATTATTTGAAAGGTAATTTCAGTCCCGTTATTTTAGCCAAAGATGTAAAAGAAAGAATAGTTGATGGCATCGAAGGTAACAATTTTTACCTGGTAGATATCCGTACTCTTGAACATTATCAAACTGGCCATATTGCCGGCAGTATTAATATTCCTTTGAAAACTGTTGCTGAAATTGATAGTCTTAAAAAACTTCCTACCGATAAAAAAATTATTGTTATTGGGTATGACGGTCATGATGCCAGTCAGGTTGTTCGTATTTTAGTCCAATTAGGCTATAATGCAACAGCGATGAAGGATGGTATACGGATCTGGAACGGAAATGAACAAGTTACCGGTATTCAGGGTATAAACTGTGCCAATGTTAAAAACCTACCAACTGATAAATTAAATTATAAACCTAAGACAGATAGTGCACCGGCAACTTGTAGTGGCTGATTTCAATAATATTGATAGGAGGAGTTTAAATGGTAAGAGTTAGTCGTCGTACTTTTTTGAAAGCTTCCGCTCTAGCAGGTGTAGCCAGTTCTTTACCCCTAATGGTTAATTTTAATGATTTCGCCAGAGCGGCTCAAGAAGCTCCTATTACCAAAATTCCTACCATGTGTAACGGATGTTCCAGTACTTGTGGAAAGTATGTTTATATAAAAAATGGTAGGGTGTGGAAGGTAGAAGGTAATCCTATTAACCTAAAGTCTTCCGGTAAATTATGTGCCCGCGCGCATGGGATGGCAGCAGATGTATACGGCCTCGGACGGGTTACCCAGCCTATGAAGCGTATAGGGGAGATGGAATTTGAACCTATTAGTTGGGCCCAAGCTTTTGAAGAAATCGGTAATAAATTATATGAGATAATCAATGAACATGGTGGTAATTCTGTGATGTGGTTAGGCCATGGTGGCAAAGAACACTATGCCAGTACTTTTTTAGATGAAATAGGGTCAGCCAACTATGTTACCCACTATGCTACCTGTTTTTCTTCCAAAACCAATGTATGGGATAGAATGGTAGGAACAATGCTTAATTCTGATTTTGATAATGCCAACTACATGCTTTTTGTCGGTCGGAATTTTGCCGGAGGAATTATTCCCGGGGTTATGAACCGCATTACAAAAGCAAAGGAGCGGGGAGCCAAGGTTGTAGTTGTTGATCCCAGATACTGTGAGTTAGCAATCATTGCCGATGAATGGATTCCAATCAGGCCGGGGACAGATTTAGCACTTTTCTTAGGCATAGCCCATACCTTAATTTCTGAAAAAATTTATGATAGATCCTTTGTAACAAATTATGTTTATGGTTTTGACGAATTCTGGAGTGCCAATAAAGACTTTACTGCCGAAAAAGCTGCGGAAATTACCGGGATACCTGCAGAAAAAATTCGGGAAATAGCCCGTGAAATGGCTGCCAATGCTCCTAAAGCATTTTTGGATACCGGCTATCACGGCTTACATGCTCATTATGCAAATAGTACTCAAATTGCTATGATGAACGTTGTGGTTAACGCTTTACTTGGTAATATGTTTCAGGTCGGAGGTTTAATGCCCAGTGCCGGCATAACTTTGGGTCATGTGGAAACACCCCAAAGGGAAATTCCTGAAAAAGGTCCCAGGGCAGATGGAGCGGGAGTGGATGATGAATATCCAACTGTAGAACCAAGCCGGGGTATTCCTCAAATTGTACCGGATTTAATAAAAAAAGGTAGGATTAAAGCTTTGTTTATCTACCACTACAATCCATTAAGGACTGCTCCAGATCCGGAATACCAGAAAGGTTTAAAAGAAGCAGACTTAGTTGTCAGTATTCCTGTAGATTGGAATGAAACTTCTTTATATACAGCTGATTATATTTTACCTGAAAGTTATTACCTGGAACGTACAGAGCCTCCTAAAGTAATATCCGGTTTTATCGCCCATGCATATCCTCAGATTGCTGTGAGAAGGCAGGCTATTAAGCCTATTCATAATACTTTACCTCTTCTAGATATACTGAAGGGGATTACGGCTGCGGCTGGCTATTACAATTTATATCCTTTTACAGTTGAAGAGGAAATAAAGGCTAGTGTGAAGCCACTGAACATAGCTCCTGAGTTATTAATGGAAACAGGTTGCCTGGAGTTCCCGGCAAGTGTCCAGCCAGGTTTCCCTATGAAAGATGGAAAACCTGCCTTAAATACATTTACAGGTAAAGTTGAGTTCTCCATAGGTGCATTTAAACTTTATGGACGGCAGGGTGTAGCTACTTGGGTTCCCCCTCTGGTTATGCCCAATGGTGAAGATGAATTCCGGCTTATTCATGGGAAACAACCTTGGCATTCCCATCATTTTACCTGTAATAATCCGTATCTCATGGCTATTTCTGATAAATATAATGGAACCTGGCTGTGGATGAATAAGACCAGAGCTGAAAAATTGGGAATTAAAAACGGAGATCTGGTAACCATTTCTTCAGAAAAAGCAACAAAAGAAATACGGGTAAAAATTACCGAATTATTACATCCCGATTGTGTTTGGATACCTTCTGCTTACGGTGGTTTTTCAGAAAAATTAAAAACTGCTTATCAAGAGGGTATCAATTATAACGATTTTATACCGGCTCGTGTTGAACCATTATCGGGAAGTGTTATGGGTCAGGAAGTAATAGTTAAGGTCCGTAAGGGGGGTAATAGCTAGTGGCTAGATTTGCAATGTTAATCGATGCATCCCGTTGTACAGGTTGTAATGCTTGTCGAATTGCCTGTCAAATGCAGTGGCAGTTGCCACCGGAAAGATACTTCAATAGATTGGAACATCGTGAACGGGGTATCTATCCCAATGCAAAATGGGAAATTGTACCAATACAGTGTATGCATTGTGATAACCCACCCTGTCGGGACGTTTGTCCAACAGGGGCTACTTATAAACGAACTGATGGAATTGTTTTAATCGACAGCAAAAAATGTATAGGTTGTAAATATTGCCTGGCTGCCTGCCCCTATGGTGTCCGCCAGATAAATGAAAATGGTGTGCCTGAAAAATGCAGATTCTGTGCTGAATATATTATCGAAGGTATAATGCCTCCCTGCACTAGTACCTGTATGAATGAAGTAAGGGTTTTCGGTGATTTGGATGATCCTAATAGTAAGATCAGTAAGCTAATGGCTAAAAAAGAAGTCTATCAATTACTTCCGGAAAAAGGTACAAAACCGCGGATTTATTATGTGAAAAAGTAGAAAGGAGGGAATGTTTTGTTTACTAAAAAAAATTGGTTGTTAATTTCTTTATTGCTAATAGGTATTGGAGCCATTGGTGCTATTAACGTTTTACTTCACGGGGAACATGTATTAGGTATTAATAATCAAGTACCCTGGGGTATTTTAATTGCCGGTTATGTATTTTTCGCTGTTTCCAGTACAGGTGTCGGTTTAATTTCTTCCTTGGGCCATGTCTTTGGTTTTACCCGCTTTGAATTATTAGGCAGAAGAGCCCTTCTTGTCTCCATTATTCTTTTACTTTGCGGTTTTGGGGTACTTGGTTTGGAATTGGCTAATCCATTTAATTTGATTTATATTTTACTATCACCAAATTTCAGATCTCCTATCTGGTGGATGGGTGCTTTTTATGGATTATATTTGATCTTGCTTTTTGCCGAATTTTACTATAGTCTCCACAATGATCATAAAAAAGTAAAGCCAATTGCCAATGTGGCTTTTATTACTAAACTTGCAGCAGTTAGTAACCTTGGTGTAGTTTTCGGTATGCTTCATTCCCGTCCCTTTTGGCAAGGTCCGTATTTTTCTTTGTATATGATTTTAACGGCTATTTTATCTGGATCCGCAATTCTGGCCATTATATTTTACCTGGTGGGTGAAAAGGGCGGCCAGGTTGCATACAGGGGTGAGCATATTGTAATTTCCCTTGGTAAGATATTGGTTGCGGCTTTGTTTATTACCGCTATATTTACTTTTTGGAAACTTATAACCAGTATTTATGGTGGTGTTCCCGGAAAATATGAAGCAGCTATTGCTTTGCTAAAAGGGCCACTAAGTCTTAAGTTTTGGTTATTTGAAATAATAGCTGGTTTAATTATACCCATTTACATCTTATTCAAATACCAATTTCAACCGGCCAAGGTTTTCCTGGCAGCAATATTAGCCATGATCGGTGTTTTGTTTATGCGGATGGATTTTGTTTTTGCCGGACAAATCATTCCTTTAAGGGTAATAGAGGGGGCACTAAGTGTTCCTTACAATACCTATGTACCGGGGTGGTCGGAATGGGCTTTAATACTTGGTGCCATTGGTGTAACTATTTTTCTTTATATAATTGGTGAGCAAAAATTTAAATTAGATGTTCAAGTAGAAGAAGAGTATCACGACCAAGCAGGAAATTTGGTTTCCGGAAAAGCACCGTTAAATAATTAACCACTAATTTAAGGGGGAGGAGGATTGATAGTGCCAAGTCTGGTCATGAGGCGGCAAGAAGCGGTTGCAGAAATATTTTTGATCTTCGCGGAATTTTTTAAATATCCCAGTAGAAGTTTTTTTGATGATCTCAAATGGGGTAATGTTGATAATCAACTGAAAATCTTATTTAAAACCGCCAACTTTAACCTGGGAGTTCCTAATTTTTATTCATTTATTAGCGAATTTTCAGAATTAAAATCCACATATGCCCGCTGTTTTTTAGGTATAACTAAACCATTTGCTTTACCGATAGAATCGGTATATAAGACTTGGACAACGGACCCTACTGTAAAATTACCAATAGCTAATAGTAAAGGGTATGTAATGGGGGATTCCGCAATGCATATTCTACATTTATTTGAACATTTTCAATTAGAGATTCCAGAAGAATATGGGATGATGCCCGACCACCTGACAATTCTTTTAGAGTTATATGCTTTTATGATTGGAAAACGTTCTCCAAAAGAATGTGAAATTTTTATTAAAGATCATTTTAATTGGCTGGATGATTTTAAAGATGCTTTATATCAGGTAAAGGAAAGTGGGTTTTATCTCTATGTTCTAGATACTCTACAGAAAGTGATTAGAGAAGAACAGTGTTATTTAGAAGGCTAGGAAAATTAAGAAAAAGGGAGAGGTGTATATGAAAAAGGGTTTTCCAAAATTCTTATTGGTTAGTTTACTAATTTTAATGTTAGTTATTTCCGGTTGTGCAGCAAATGAGGTTAAAGCTCCGGAACCCAAGGCTAAAGTTGAAGAGCCTAAAGCTGATCCTAATGCCAAGGTTGAAGCCCCAAAAGCTGAAGGACCTAAACCACTTCCTAAAGATCCTAATTTGAATTATGTTGAAACTGCATTTATGGAAAAACTGATCAAAGATGCTAAAGTAGTAAGCCAGAGAACTTCTTATGATCAACCCCATCCGGAGTGGGATTTTGTCCTAGTAGATGCTCGTCCCAAAGCAAAATATGATGAAGGTCA
Source organism: Clostridia bacterium (assembly GCA_030154225.1). Taxonomy (GTDB): domain Bacteria; phylum Bacillota; class Peptococcia; order Peptococcales; family BICA1-8; genus JASKKI01. Next base: position 24,389 of record JASKKI010000013.1, read on the forward strand.
TATTCCCGGTGCCATCAATATTCCTTTTGATGAATGGGATAAATACAATAAATTATTACCCGAAGATAAGGAGAAGCCTATTTATTTCTACTGTGGTGGTCTTGCCTGTGGTTTAAGTCCTAAATCAGCCCATAAAGCTAAAGAAATGGGTTATAAAAATGTATTTAATTATCAAGAAGGTGAACCTGGTTGGAAGGAGGCAGGCAATTATTTAATTGTTACCCAAGATTATGTAAAAGCTTTATTGACTGAAAACAATATTACTAATACCGAACTAAAACCATACTTAATTTTAGATGCCCGTCCCTATAAATTATATTTTGAAGGGCATATTCCAAATGCTATTCCAACTCCCGATGAAATATTTACTGAAAAATTCCTGGCCGCTATGCCCAATGATAAAGAAACGGAACTTATAGTTTACTGTGGTGGTTTCTTCTGTGGTAAAAGCCATAAAGTTGCAGATATCCTAACTGGTAATGGTTATAAGAATGTAAAGGTATTTGCCGGTGGTATGCCATCCTGGGTTGAAGCCAAACTACCTGTATTTGGTACAAAATCAAGTGGAGCCAGTTTTGATGTAGCTGTCCAAGGTGAAGTAAATCGTGGCTTAACTCCCGGTGAATGGCAAGCTAAGATGAAAGGTAATTATGTAGTACTGGATGTAAGAACAGCCGGTGAAAGGGAAAATGGAGCTATCAAAGGTTCCCTGCATATCCCCAGTGGAGATATTAATAAAGATCCTCAAGCCATAGTATCCAAATTACCAAATGATAAAAATACAACAATTTTAATTCACTGTGCCAGTGGAGCAAGGGCGGCCAGTGTTATTGATAAAATTGTCGACTTAGGATATAAGAATGCATTTTACCTAAAGAGCAGGATAGTAATTGATAAAGAAGGTAATTTTAGTTTCTAAGTAAGCAAAGTGGAGTTTGATTATTTATAAACTCCACTTTCTTCCTACCTATCGATAAAAAAGATGGCAAGTATTATTTACTGCTTACATTTTAAAGGAGAGCAAACAGATGTTGGCTTTTTACCTAATATCGATTATAGGCTTTTTTAGTTATCATCTTTTTGTGCAATTTATAATTGAAAAACTTATGCTAAAATTATTTGTCAAAATAAAAAAAACAATTTATAATTAAATTGGAATAAATAAATATATTTAAGGAGAGGAATTTAAATGCTCGGTTTCTTACCCAATATTGGTATGCCTGAGTTGATATTGATTCTCGCATTGGCATTGATTATTTTTGGTCCAGGAAAACTACCCGAGGTAGGTAGAGCTATGGGTAAAAGTATTAAAGAGTTTAAAGGTGCAATGAGTTCTGCCCAAAAAGAAATAACAGAAGAGGCAGATGATAAAGATAATAATAAAAGCAATTAATTTATAACCTGAGAAAATTTATTATTCTCCGAGTCTTTATTCCTAAGGTTAAGTCTATGGAATATTGACCTGAGTAATTCTGTTACTCACGGGGTATAGCTGGAAACGGCTGTGCCTCCACATTTTTGGAAAGGAGAAAAAGTTTAGACATAGTCTATCCTTGTCTCCTTTGGGGACAAGGATTTTTTATTGGAGGAAACAATGGTTATTAAGTATCAAAATTTAGGACTTATTATCCTTGCCGGTGGTAAAAGCAGTAGAATGGGTAAAGATAAAGCCTTTTTAGAACTGGGTGAAGGCACCTTAATTGAAATGCTGGTTGAAAAGGGTAGGGATTTTGGCTTTGATGAAATAATAATTGTCAGCAATGAGATAGAAAAATACTTATTTTTAAAAGTAAAAGTTGTCAAGGATTTTTATCCCGGTATGGGTCCATTAGCAGGTATCCATGCCGGTTTAACCCATTCAAGATATTGGAATAATTTTGTTATTCCCTGTGATATGCCTTTTATTTCTTTAGAGCTTATTAAACAATTATTAGCTGTTCAAAATGATTGTAAGGTAGTAGTTCCGAAGATAGGTGATAAATTTCAACCTCTTGCCGCTCTTTATACAAAAGACTGTGTTTCACACATTGCATACCTACTAGAAAATAAAATCAGTAAGGTTATTGAACTTTATGATTTGGTAAAGACTTGTTATTTGGAAATTGAGGAGAATAATTGCTTTTTTAATATCAATACACCGGATGATTTTTTAAAAGCCAAGAAATATGTTAAGGAGGATGTGGGGTATGGAAAAAGTGAGGGTTGAAGATGCTGTGGGAATGGTTTTAGGTCATGACATAACAAAAATTATTCCCAATGAATTTAAAGGTAGGGCCTTTAAAAAGGGCCATATAATCTCTCTGCAAGATATTCCGGAATTATTAAATCTTGGTAAAGAACACATTTATATTATGAAAACAGATAGTGGAACCATTCATGAAAATGAAGCTGCTTTGAGATTGGCAAAAGCAGGTGGAAAAATAGGAGTTTCCTTTTCTGAACCTAAGGAAGGAAAGGTAAATCTGATAGCAGATAATCCAGGCCTTTTAAAAGTAAACAGAGAACTACTTAAAACAATTAATTCTCTTGATGATATCATGTTTGCCACCTCCCATAATAACCGTCCTGTATTAAAAGGAGAGATTGTGGCCGGTACCCGGATCATTCCTCTGGTAATTGATGAAAAACCTATAAAATATATTGAAGAACTGTGTGCAAAAGAAAACTTGATTGAGATAAAACCATATAAAAAAGCTAAAGTAGGTATAGTGACTACAGGAAATGAAGTTTATTATGGAAGAATTAAAGATGCCTTTGGTCCGGTATTAAGAAATAAATTAGAGCCTTATGGCTGTACTATTTGGGGACAAAAAATAGTTTCTGATTCCCAGGAACAAATTCAAGTAGCAATAAAGGATTTTATGCAAGAAGGGGTAGATATTATCCTGACTACAGGGGGAATGTCTGTCGATCCTGATGACGTAACCCCTTCAGCTATCAGAGAGTTGGGAACAAGGATAATATCTTATGGTGCACCTGTCCTTCCTGGGGCTATGTTCCTGATGGGATACCTGGGGAATATCCCCATTATGGGGTTGCCGGGTTGTGTTATGTATGCCAAAATAACGGTTTTTGATTTGATCTTGCCCCGTGTACTTGCAGGTGAAGTTATAAATAAGTCTGATATAGTTGAATTAGGTCATGGTGGTCTCTGTTTTGAATGTAAGCCCTGCCGCTACCCAAACTGCAGTTTTGGGAAAGGAGTTTAAAGTATGTTTAAAGGAGTTCAGCTTGAAGAAGCACAAAAATTGTTATTAGAAGTAACAGATATAATGCCGAGTATAACAATATCATTAGAAAAAGCATTGGGTAAAGTATTAGCCGAAGGAGTTTTTGCCCCCATAAATGTTCCTCACTTTAGGAGATCCCCACTAGATGGTTTTGCCCTAAAAGCGTGTGATACAATAGGAGCATCGGTAAATACACCTCGAATAATTGAAATTATTGATGAAGTACAGGCTGGAGATACAAGGGAAATAAATACTTTACCCCACAACTGTGGAGTAAAAATAATGACTGGTGCACCTTTACCCCTCGAAGCAGATGTAGTCATTAAAAAAGAAGATGTTATCTATAAAAATAATAAAATATATGTAACTGAAGAATTATGTAAAAATAATAATGTTATTTTCGTCGGCTCTGACCTGGAAGAAGGACAGCTTATTTTTTCGGAAGGAGAAAATTTAGGACCATATCATATTGGTGTATTAGCAGCTTTAGGGTTAATCTATGTTAAAGTTTATCAAATCCCGGAAATTGCCCTGATAAGCACAGGAAATGAACTTAAAAATCCGGGAGAAAAATTGGCATATGGACAAATTTATAACAGTAATCTATACTCTTTAAAATCATTAATTACTAGTTTGGGTGGAGAAGCCCACAATCTTGGAATCGTTCAGGATAATGAGGAAGAAATAAAAGAAAAAATTTCACAAGCTTTAAACAAATATCAAATGGTATTGACAACAGGCGGTGCTTCAGTTGGTGATTATGACTTGATAGAGAAAGTTTTAAAAATGATTGATGCTTCAATTCTTTTTAATAGAGTGGCTATTAAGCCCGGTTCACCAGTTATTGCAGGAGTTAAAGATGGTAAATTAATTATAGGTTTATCCGGTAATCCGGCTGCCGCTTTAATAAGTTTTGAATTACTAATAAGGCCCCTTATTAAAAAAATGTTGGGTTATCAAAAATTTGCAAATAGATACTTAGAAGCAGAGCTTGAAGATGGTTTTTCAAAAACAAGTCCTCAACGAAGATTTTTACGGGTCCGAATAACCTATGAAAATGGCAAGTGGGTAGCGAGACAGACTGGCAAACAACAATCCAGTATTTTAAGATCTATGGTCGGTTGCAATGCACTAGTAGATATCCCCAGAGGTTCAGGACCTATTGCACCGGGTTCTGTAGTAAAGGCTATATTATTAAAGGAGGAACTATTATGTTACCACCTATAGTTTCAGTTGTAGGTACAACAGGTTCGGGCAAAACTACATTTCTGGAAAGGCTAATAAAAGAATTAAAAAAAAGAAATTGGAAAATCGGAGTAATTAAAAATGATGTGCATGGATTTGATATTGATAAACCGGGAAAGTCCACCTGGCGTTTTCGAGAAGCAGGCGCAGATAATGTTATGATTTGTGGGCCTGATAAAATGGCTTTTATAGAAAAACATCAGGAAAAAAAGAGCTTAGATGCTTATTTATCCTATTTCCGAGAAATGGATTTAGTATTAACAGAAGGATTTAAGCGGGAAAATAAACCTAAAATAGAGTTATATAGAAAGGATAATGCTAAAGACTATATTCTATGTAATGAAGATGAGCTAATAGCTTTTGTAACCGATGATATCCCACCTAAAGAAATTGCTAAACCAATTTTTGGTTTTGAAGAAATCTCAAAAATTGCCGATTTTCTGGAAGAAATCTTTATAAAAACCGGGATTTAGTATCCCGGTTTATCTTTTGCATAAAAAACACAAATTGTTTTCATCATTGGTTAATTCAAAATAGTCTTGCTGGCATTTTTCGCAAGTCCTTTTTTCAGCTTCTCCTAAAATTTGCGGTTGGGTACTGATTAAATCTTTAACAGTTAAATTTACAGACCAATCCAGTCCTTGATAAAAACAGACATCTCGACAGATATTACAACCTGTACATAAGCCAGGTATAAAGATTAGTTGTTTATATTCACTCTCATTTTTAATTTGTATAGCATTTGCTGGGCACAAACGACTACAGACACCACAAAAGTTACAATTAGTTAATTTAAGTTTTTTTGTTGGGAGGGTTACAGAAAGGTTAACATTATTGTGATTTTTTAGTGCTTCTAGTAAATATTGTTTTTTTAAGGGTTTTAATTTCTCTATTTTTTCATTATCTTTAGCATCCAGGTTTTCTAAAGCGGAATTTAAGATCTGCTTAGATAAAGTTTTAGAACCGGTAAAAATTGATTTGAAAAAAGAGCGCCTACCAGATGCCGGTTGTATATTACTAGTTTTTATGAAAGGTATTAAATCCGCTACTTTATTAACAAAGAAAAGTTTGTTATCAAAATCAATAAATACATTTTTATACTCTTCTAAATCTGAAAGTATTTTAATTTCTGCTTGTAAGCATTGCTTACAATGGTTAGCATCCTGGAATATAACAACTTTTCGGAAAGTAGCAAGTAATTTTAGGACTAACTCAGGATAGAGTTGACCTAAACAGTTAATTTTAGTAACATAATTTTTGTATTTATTTTCTAATTTAGTATACAAAGGAGAACAACTGATTATTAAAGTATCATTATTATCTTCTTTAACTTCCAGTAATTGATCTTCATTTAGTTTAAAAACATGGTTTGGGCATACTGTTACACAAAGTCCACAGGAAATACAATCATTTATTTTTATACTATTTTTATCCAAAGTAATTCCTTGAGTGGGACAAATTTCCATACATTTTTGACATGATGATTTGGGAGTAATATTGTTACTGCAAAGGCTTGGTCTAACTATTACTGGAGATAAATATTCTAGAAAAGATACTAGTTTTTCAATATCCATGTTGCTAAACCTCCCTTAAAACCAGCGCTAAATATAGTTTAAATTTTTTTATAAAACACTGCAACCTAAAAATGAAAGGGACACACCTCTCATATAATGCCTAACTCTGGGGTCGAGGTATGTCCCCCTAATTAATAATCCTCTGGGTGGCCAGAGCATTTATCATTTTAATAGCGTTCCTTTTTGATCAACAACTTTTTCTACTATGGGAATATCCTGGTTTAAAAATTTTAAAGCTTCTTTTACTAGCTTGGTTAAATAACCACAGCAATGTTTTTCTACTCTAACTGTTATTATTTTATCCAGGTGGTGTTCCTTAATAATATTGGCTAATTTTACTATGCATTCTGAGTTATTATCTAGCTTTGGACAAACTAAATCACTATTTTTTTCTTTAATAAAATCATAATAAAAATTAGTATAAAAAGATGGAACACATTCGGCAATTAATAATAATTCTTTATCTTTTTGTTTTATTGCAGAAGGGGTTATTTTATAGAAAGGCCAACCACAATTTTTTAGCTGGTTATTTGTCATATTCATCACTCCTGCTATTAATTTATGAATATTTTTTGTGTATTGATAATAAGCAGGAAGCAATAAAATTATTATTGGCGTTAGTTTATAAAAAAGGTAGACCATTTGAGTCTACCTTAAAATATTTCCTCTTACTCCAATAATTTTTTCTTTTACAGGTACATCAACACCAGATTGCTCTATAGCCTTTTTGACTAGCATACTTAAACCACCACAGCAGGGAACTTCCATTCTAGCGATAGTAATACTCTTAATATTATTGTACTTAATAATTTCGGTAAGCTTATTGACATAAGGAGCTGTGTTATCAAGTTTAGGGCAGGCAATAGCTACCGCTTTTTCTTTCAATAATTCCTGGTGGAAGTTGGCATAAGCTATTGGTACACAATCGGCAGCAACTAATAAGTCAGCATTTTGAAAATACGGTGCATTGACAGGAACAAGATGTAATTGTACAGGCCATTGTCTAAGCTCGGAATTTATATTAACTTTTTCCGATGTTGTTTCTTGAGTAAAAGATTGGGTCCTACTTCCGGGACATCCTCCAAAGAATTGGGGTCTGCTACCGGGACAACTTCCAATGTGTTGGTTGCTAGTAGTTTGCTTTAATTGTTCTAGTCGTAGTTGAACCGCTTCTTCATCAAACTCATCGGCTTCCCTTTCAATAATTTGGATGGCATCTTGCGGACATTCCCCTAAACAGTTTCCTAAACCGTCACAGAGGTTATCGGCAACTAATTTAGCTTTACCATTAATAATTTGAATTGCACCTTCGTGACAGGATGGAATACATAAACCACAACCATTACATTTTTCTTCATCAATATGAACAATTTTTCTCATTACCATTTTTTATTCCTCCTTTTATACTTTAAGAAATTTTCTCGGTTCAATTACTAGCGGCTATGACTAGTATAATTTTTTTAACAAAAACTTTATTGCTTTAATTATATTGTAAAGATTATAGGTCATAGGGTCGGTGATATTAATCACAAATTTAAAAAAATGGTTATAATTGTCGCGTATAAGGGCCAGACAAAAAGTCCGGCCCTTATACTAGTCACTTATTATTTATTTTAACCTAACATTTCCTTTAAATCTTCTTGGGGATTTCCGATTAATTTTAAACCAAAGTTATCAACTAAAACATTTAGGACACCGGGAGTGATAAATTCAGGAGCTTTGGCACCTATACGGATATCTTTTACACCCAGGCTAAATAATCCTAAAAGAATAGCTACAGCTTTTTGTTCAAACCAGGATAGAACAATACTTACAGGCAAGTCATTAATATCACATTCAAAAGCATCCGCAAGTGCTAAAGCAATTTTTACTGCGGAAACTGAGTTATTACATTGACCCAGGTCAATAAAACGGGGAATATTAGTACCTGGTACAGTTCCGTAATCTACATCATTAAATCTAAATTTACCGCAAGAGGTTGTTAAGATTACACATTCTTTAGGTAAAGAAGTGGCGAGTTCTCTATAATATTCATTACCTTTTCCAGGTGCATCACATCCTGCAATAACAAAAAATCTTTTTATTTTACCAGTTTTTACGGCCTCAATTATTTCTGGTGCTAAACCTAAGACAGTCTGATGGTGGAAGCCAGTGGTTAATGTTTTATCAGAATTTATATTTGCTTCAGGTAATTCCAAAGCTTTATTAATAATTGGAGTAAAATCATTATTTTTAATCTTTTCTACACCTTCCAAACCTGCTACTTCATAAGAGAAAGTTCTATCGGCATATGAGCCTTTAATAGGCATTACACAGTTTGTAGTTGCTAAAATTGCTCCGGGAAACTCTTCGAATACTTTTCTTTGGTCAAACCAGGATTTACCTACATTACCTTTTAAATGGGGGTATTTTTTTAATTCTGGGTAACCATGAGCTGGTAACATTTCCGAATGGGTGTAAATATTTATTCCTTTACCAGCACTTTGTTTTAATAACTCTTCTAACGCCAGTAGATTATGTCCGGTAACTAAAATGCATTTACCTTCAATTCTATCATTTGTAACTTGAACAGGTTGAGGAACACCTAATCTATCGGTATGGGCTTTATCCAATAGTTCCATTACCCTTACAGTAGCGGAACCTACTTTTAAAGCCATTTTTATATGTTCATCCAGATTAAAGTTAACATTTGTTAATGTGAAATATAATGCTTCATGGGTAATTTTATCAACTTCTGGGTCGGTATAACCCAATTCTCTAGCATGGGTTGCATAAGCAGCCACACCTTTTAAACCAAATACAATGGTATCTTGTAAACTAGCTAAATCTTCATTTTTTCCACAGACGCCAATTTTAGTACAACCGCCTTTGGGAGTTTGTTCGCACTGATAACAAAACATAAAATAATTCCTCCTTAAATCAATTATTAATTTCATTTAAATCATAAGAGAATTTATGTCATTATGCAGTGATATATATCACAAATATAGAAATTTTTATTACCCTATGCCTTTTTTGTATGACTTTAATTCATTCAGATAAAAATAAGTAGGTTAAATAAAGAGGATCTTACAAATTCTTTGCTAATTTAATTTAAGTAGCACAACATTTTAATGTAATCATGGCAATTTTTATAGGAAAAAACCTATTTTAATAGCTTACAAATAAGGAGGAAAAACCGTGGAATCATTTCGAGTAGAAGGTTGTAGAGGGTTAAATGGATGTCGACGGGCAGTAGCAGATACTAGTATACTTAAAGAGATGATAGAAAAAACATTTGCCGAGATAAATTTTCATTCCAAAAGAAGAAAACAACTGGGATCTGGTTTTAAGGAGCATCATGTATTTAAAGTATGTCTGGCAGGGTGTGCTAATTGCTGTTCACAACCTCAAATAAAAGATTTTGGTCTCATCGCTAAAGCACTTCCTGAATTTAATAACAAATCATGTAATTTCTGTGGCGCCTGTTGTAAAGCTTGTAAAGAGCTGGGATTAAAAATAGATAGAGATACATTAATTTTTGATAAAGAGAAATGCTTAGGCTGTGGTGATTGTTGGCGAGTATGCCCAAATAACGCAATTAAGCCTACTACAGTGGTCTGGCGGCTATTGTTAGGTGGTAAACTAGGTAGACATCCCCAACTTACTCAGGAGATAACAGAAGTAGATGAAAAGGAAGTACTGGAACACCTCCGGAAATCTTTAAAATTAGTGCTGGAAGCGGACAATCCTAAAAAAAGATTTGCTGATTTATTAAAAGAAAAAAGTATAAGCAAAAAAGGAATCTAAATAAGATAAGAGGGGAGGGGAAGGAATGAGGTTAAAATTAAAAGTCATTTATCTATTACTATTATTATATTTTTCCCTGGCTCCTTCCGCCCAAGGTGCGGTTTTGTTACAACGGGTTCATTTAAAAGCTGTGGGCGATATAATGGTCCATGATGTTCAATACCGGTCAGCTTATAACTGGCAGGATAATACTTATGATTTTATGCCTATGTTTGAACCTGTTCAAGAGGAATTAAAGGCTGACATTCTAGTAGGAAATTTAGAGACTACTCTCAGTGGATCTGAACTTGGTTACTCTAGTTATCCACGTTTTAATAGTCCCGATAATATTGCAGAAACCCTTAAAAAGTTAGGCTTTGATTTATTATTTACAGCTAATAATCATTGTTTGGATAGAGGAGAACTTGGCTTAAAACGTACACTTGAAATTTTGGATAAAAATAATATTCAACATACTGGAACCTTTGTCAATAATACGGAAAGGGATAAACCAACAATAATTACTACTAATGGAATTTCCTTTGGTTTTCTAAATTACACCTATGGTACCAATGGTTTAAATCCACCAAAAGGTAAAGAATATTTGGTTAATTATCTTGAATTAGAAAAAATTAAAGTTGATATAAGTAATTTACGTCCTTTAGTAGATATGATTGTTATAGGTTTGCATTTTGGTAATGAATACTGGCGGGAACCTACCCAGGAACAAAAGAATCTAGTTCATGAGCTTGCTAGAGCCGGTGCAGATATTATTTTAGGGACCCATCCCCATGTGCTTCAACCTTTTGAATTTATAGTAACAGAACATGGAAAAACCTTTGTTGTTTATTCTCTAGGTAACTTTGTTTCGGGCCAGAAACAAAGATATCGAGACAGTGGTGCAATCCTAAATTTAGTTATTGAAAAGTCATTATTAGATAGACGACCGAAAATTGTTAAGGTAGACTATACTCCTGTTTGGGTGAGGCGTTATGTTTTGCAGAAAAGGTTACAAATGGAAGTAATCCCAGTCAAAGCAAATTTTCGGCTTAAATACCCACTTACTGATTTAGAATATAAAAAACTGGCCCAGGTGGAGCGAGATGTGCAGGAGATATGGAAACCTTTTAATAATGATAATAAAATTAATAATTTACTTGGTATTTGGGCTAATAATTATTTATCAGTCATAGATCCCAAATCCTGGTTAACTATTTTAATAAAATCAGCCCTAAATTAAAATTAAAAATGTTCTTTACTATTACTCCTTTGCATACAATTTTTATGGGCAAAGGAGGATTTTTTATGCCAAAAAAGGTGTGGGTTAAAATTTTTTTTAGCATATCTATTTTTTCTGTTTTGCTAATATCCGGCTATGCTACCTCAGGTATTATTCCAACAAATGTTTTTATGGAGGAGATAGATATAAGCGGGTTAAGTATTGAAAAAGCGGGGAAAAAGGTTCAAGATAACCTTAGTAAAATTTTTTTCACTTATAAAACTTTTAGTTGTTCATTATCTCCTGAGGAACTGGGAATAAATATAGATTATCATAAATCATTTAACAATTTAAAGAATAGAACAATTTGGCAAAAGGTTCTTATGAATTTTCAAGAGACTCATTTTGTTCTAGAAAAAACTTATGATGAAAATAAAATGGAAGATGCCTTAATAGCAATATCTAATGGAGTTAGCATTCCCCCAAAAGATGCTTATTTGGAAATGGAGGGTACAAAAATAGTCGAGAAGCCGGGAACATGGGGTACTAAAGTAGATATAGAGCTATTAAAATCCATAATCATTAAAGGTAATTTAAAGAATAAATATCTTATTCCAGTAAGGTCAGTTGAGCCAAAAATAACAGTTGCTGATTTAAAAGAACTAAAACCCAATATTTTGCTTGCCCAATATACTACAAAATTTGTCAAAAATCCTAATCGTACCGAAAACATTAGAATCGCCTGTGAGGCTATTAAAAAAACTTTAATACCACCTGGTGAAATTTTTTCCTTTAACCAGGTGGTTGGTCCCCGTGAAGAAGAGAAAGGGTATTTAAATGCTATGGTAATTTTAGGTGGAGATTTTATTCCCGGTATAGGTGGAGGTATTTGCCAGGTTTCCAGTACTCTTTATAATGCAGTATTACTAGCGGGATTAGAAATAGTGGAAAGATATCCCCATAGTTTAAGAATAGATTATGTACCATTAGGAAGAGATGCAACTGTTACTTATGGAATTAAAGATTTCAAATTTAAAAATAATACTCCTGGTTACTTATTAATAGATTACAATATTGTTGGGCAAGAACTTACTCTATCAATTTATGGAACTAAGGATTGGACTGAAACAATAAAAGTAATAGATATACCACATCATATTATAAAAATTATTGAAGCACCTGTTCAAACTATTATCTCAACAGGATTAGCGCCAGGGGAAAGTAAGGTGAAAAGTTCGGGACGTCCTGGCTATGTTGTAAATACATTTAGAATTATAGAAATAAAGGGTAAGCCCCAGAAAGAATTTTTAGCAAAAGATTATTATCAACCTGTTCCCCGGGTGATAGAAAAAGCCGCTTTTTAAAAGCGGCTTAATTTTTTTACAAATAAAACAACTATTAAAATTAAAAGGGAAATCACTATGATGGTTCCACCGGGGGGCCAATTAAAATAAAAGGATGAAATCAAACCGAAAAAAACACTTAAAAGAGCAAATAAAATAGAAAAAAAACTCGTTTGCTTAAAACTTCTGGCTATCTGAATACTAGTAGCAACAGGGATAGTCATTAAAGCAGAAATTAATAATATACCTGTAACTTTTATAGAGACTGCTACAGTCATAGCCGTTAACAACATAAAAAGAATATTTATAAAATTTACTGGTATTCCGTTTAATCTAGCAGCTTCTTCATCAAATGCTATAAAAAAAAGTTTATTATAAAAAACGATCATAAAAGTTAAAATTATCAACGATATAATTAAAATAATAAATAAGTCAAAGGGAGAAATAGCAATTATACTACCAAACAAGTAACTCATGACATTTGCAGTATTACTTCCACCTATAGTTATTAAAATAATTCCTATCCCCAAACCGCCCGCCATGATGATAGCGATTGCTATTTCAGCAAATTTACTATAAGTCTTTCTTAATAAATCTATTAAAAGACTGGCTGTCATTGTCGAAATTAAGGCTGTTATTGTTGGGTTTAGTCCTAGAATTAAACCAGTTGCTATACCTGCCATAGAAACATGAGCTAAAGCATCCCCAATCATAGATAATCTCCGTAAAACTAAAAACATACCCATTAGAGGGCAAACTATTCCTATGGCAAAACCGGATAGTAAAGCTCTTTGCATAAAGCTATAATCTAAAAAATCCATATTTCCTCCCCAGTTAAAACTAGTGATTATGATACATGACATGATTTTTAAAATTAACAGGACAGTGGAGATGGATACTTCCCTTCTCAACACATACTAGAAGGTCAATTTCTTCTTTTAACCACCGTAAATCATGGGTAATCATTATTATGGTAGTACCTCTATCATTTAATTCTTTTAGAGTATTAAATATTAATTTGATAGAAGTTTGATCAATTCCTACAAATGGTTCATCTAAAATTAAAATTTCAGGTTCAGTAATAAGGGTACGCGCTAAAAATACCCTTTGTTGCTGTCCCCCGGATAGATTTCCAATTAATGATTTTTTATAAGACAATAAGTCTACCAGGCTTAAAGCTCGTTCAATCTTTTTTTGAATATTCCCGGTGATTTTAGGTAGAAATGATTTTGACAGTAAGGGGGCTGCTATAACTTCTTCTACAGTTGCAGGAAAACTACTATTAAACGAAGCAGCTTTTTGAGATATATAACCTATTTTTGACCAGTCTTGAAAATTTTCTAAAGCCTGCCCATTAATAAGTATTTTACCCCGGGAAGGTTTTAGGAGACCAAGAATTAATTTAATCAAGGTGCTTTTTCCAGCTCCATTTGGTCCAAAAATTCCAACAAATTGCTTCTTTTGGATATTTAATGTAACATTATTTATAATTGGTTTTTGAGAAGGATAAGCAAAGGAAATATTATTGATATAAATAGCTGATTTTTCCATAGTTTTTTCCCCATTAAGAATATTTCTTATGTAATTATAATTACCCTTTATGACTATAGTCAAACATTTATCTATTTATTTTAATTACGTTAGACTAATCACGAGTATTGTGAAAAATATATATTTATAGAGGGAGGCCAAAAAATGTCCTTTGAAAAAGGGTATGTACAAGTTTACACTGGAAATGGTAAAGGCAAGACAACAGCAGCTATTGGATTGGCTATTCGAGCCCTGGGAGCCGGAAAAAGGGTTTTGTTTTTACAGTTTATGAAAGCTAAATCTTACAGTGAGCATAAAATTCTACCTAATATTTCACAAAATCTTACACTGGAAACTTTAGGTAAACCTTTTTTTGTTGCCCGTAAAGAAGATTTAGATCCTGCAACTTTAGCGAAATGGCAGGATAAATGTGTAATTTTTGAGCCGGGTAATCCACCCCAGGAATACATTAAGTTAATGAAAAAAGGGATTGTTATGGCTCAAAAAGCGGTAACCAATGGAGAATATGACCTGGTTATTTTAGATGAAATCAACGTTGCTATGTTTTTTGAACTTATTAATATTGAGGATGTGGTAGAAATTATTGAAAATAAAGCAGCCCATGTTGAATTGGTTCTTACCGGTAGAAATTGTCCAGAAAAAATTTTAGATAAAGCTAATTTAGTTACAGAAATGAGGGAAATAAAACATTATTATCAGGAAGGTGTAGAAGCCAGGATGGGAATAGAAAATTAAAAGACCGAATAAAATCGGTCTTATTTTTTGGCTATTGCACCTAATATTTTTTTTGTGATTAGAAATTTTCCAGGTATGGTGGGTTTAATTAAAGAAATAAATTCTTCTAGTAAATGGGGTTCTTGAAAATCTAATATTTGATCCCAAGCGGCTAAAAGTCCAGTTAATCTAGCCCAGCTACTTACTTCAATAGGGGACTGGAAATTGTAATCTTGTGATTTATTCCAGACAATTGTTTGCTTGAAATTGGTTTCATTAAAATATTTAGTTAATTCATGGGAATCTGATGGTAAAAATGTTTTAGGTAGCACAAGGTTAATTTGATTTATATTATTAGCTATTAACTTACTAATAGCATCATTAATCTCGAATTCGCTATTATTTGTTTCAGTTAAGAGAGCTAATTTTCCATCTGGTTTTAGAATCCTTAAAACTTTTGAAAATAATTCCCTGAAATTATTAAATTTTAATGACCAGTTTAGAAATACGACATCATAGGAATTATCAGGCATTAATTCCAAAATTGCTTGAAAATTACCATGTTCTAATTTAAGATTAGAATTTTCGGAAAGGGTTTTTCGTGCTTCATAAATCATACCCGTAGAAATATCAATTCCGTGATAAAAAATAGGAGAGTATTTAGTATATAATAGTTTTCCAAACCAACCGGTACCACAACCTAGATCTAATACTGTTTTGTTATTTACTCCGCCTAGTAAATTAAGTAATTGGAGATAACAATCTGTTAATTGATAATTAAAGTTTTTTGAATAATCTTTACTTATTTTATCATAGCTGGAGGCTAAATTTTGGACAGTAAAGTTCTTTCTTTTCACTTTTAATAAAGTTTGTTTTAATTGGGAACTTAATACCATTCTTTGGACTCCTTGCAATAAATGTAATCATTTATTATTTCTCTAATTTTAGAAAAATCCCTTCCTAAGTTTTAAATAAAAAAAGCGTGACTCATTAGATCACGCTTTTCGCCTCATTTTCTTAAATAGGGCATGGGGTTAACATGGTCTCCGTTAATTCTAACCTCGAAATGGATATGGGGACCGGTACTCCAACCGGAAGTACCAATTTTACCTACAGGTTCATTACGTTTAACATAATCTCCCACTTTAACCAGGTATTTTGAAAGGTGAGGATACATGGTTGCCATTCCACCACCATGATCAACTATTATCGTATGTCCATAACCTCCACGCCAGCCTGTATAAATAACCTTTCCATTTGCTGCTGCAATAGCATTAGAACCATAGGGAGCAGCTATGTCAACACCGGTATGAAAACGCCGTGATTTTAAAATGGGATGAAATCTCCACCCATAGGGTGAAGTAATCCGGTAATAACCGGGAGTTGGCCATTGCAACCAACCTGGTCTTACTCCCCCTAGTGACTGTAATCTTCTAATTTCTGATGCTATTTGTTTGGATTGTTCTTCTAATTCATCCAACATTCTTTCATAGGCTTCTTTTTGGGATTCTATTTTTTTAACCAGGTCTTGTCTTCTGGCACTAGCAATTTGAAGCTGTTGTCGTTTCTTTTCCCGGGAATTTTTTAAGACCAGGAGTTCTTGCTTTTTATTTTCTAAATCGGTTTTTTGTTTCTCTAATACTATCCTTTCGGCTTCTAATGCCGCTAATAAATTGGTATCATTATTGGCTATTCTTTTTAAAAGTTCAAATCTAGTTAAGAAATCTGTAAGACTTGTAGATTGAAAAAGTACTTCTAAAAAATTCACATCTCCTTGTTGGTAAATTTGTCTTAAACGATTTTCTAAAATTTTTGTTCTTTCACTTAATTCTTCTTCTTTAAGATTTATATCTTTTTGGGTATTAGCAATATATTTTTCGGCAATAACTAATTTATTTTCTAGAGTTTCAATTTCATCAGTTGTTTTTTCCATACTTCTATTTAAGGATTGAAGTTCGGAAAGGGTTTTTTGCTTCTCCTGTTCTTTTTGTTTAATTTTTGACTCTGTTTCCTTAATCTTTTTATCTATTTGTTCTTGTTGCCTGTAGAAAGTATCTAATTCCGAGCTACTAGCTGGTAAAACTATATTAAATGTAAGTGAACAAATTAAAATAATGTTGACAAGTATTAGTATTTTACTTCTTCTGGCCACTTACTAACACTCTCCTTTAATTCTATCTAGAACTTTTTTCGACATGGAAAGATTATTTCCTCTTTACTTTTTGTGGAATTTCCAGAATTTTAGCAAGAAATTTTATCTATTAATTGAGGTGTGTAATTTAGTGTCGTATAATAAAGTAAAAAGGTAAATAATGTAATTGTTTTGAATTAGCATATTTAACAATTATTAATAATATGAATATCTTAGATATAGTTGTAGGGGGATAAAAAATGAATATTGATAAAGCCAAAGATTGGACCCTTAAAGACATTGAATTAATTATTCAAAATAATATTTTAGAAAATAAACAATTAGAATTTAAAGCTTGTGATGCTTTAAAAGATGAATATAAAGATGAGATAAGTAAAGATGTGTCTAGTTTTGCCAATTCTGCAGGTGGTGTTATTATTTATGGCATCAAGGAGTTAGAGGAAGGAAGAACCATAAGACTTGAATTAGATGAAGGATATGATATTAATGATCGTATTAATAAGGAATGGTTAGAGAATGTAATTTACTCACGGATTAGTCCAAAAATCGAGGGCATTTATATAAATCCTATTGAAATAAAAAATGGGAAAGTTATTTATGTTGTCATTATACCTCAAAGTACAACAGCCCATATGGCCGGTAATTATCGTTATTATAAACGAAGGAATTTTAAATCTGAACCTATGGAAGACTATGAAGTTCGAGATGTTATGAATAGGCAAAAAAAACCTGATTTACAGATCCGTCTAACTGTTCCCCGGGAAATTCCTCAGGATAGTAACTACACGTTTCGTGTATTAGTGAGAAATACTGGTGTAATTATGGTGAAATATTTTGCTGTACGAATTTGTATTCCAGAACAATTAATCGATAAACGAAATTTTAAAAGTGGTAGGAGAACTACAATTAATGGGATATTTTACAGGGAATATGCAAAACAAGGTGGGTTTAGACAATTTGTGTTTCCTGGATTTCATATATTTTTAGAAAATAATTTTTTACCACCCTTATCAGCTTTAAAAAGTTTAGAGAAAAAGGATTTGTTAATTTATTGGACAATATATATGGACTACAATAATCCGCAAACAGGTTATGTGAAACTGGATAAAATAATCGGGAACAGGATTTTAGTAGATAACTAGAAAGAAATCAGAAGGAGAAATTTAAAATAGAGCGAAATAGTATTCAATTTAAAAATGGAGGCAATATAAATGGCTAAGATAGGTTTTCCTAAAGCATTATATTATTATTTGTATTACCCTTTTTGGCAAGAGTTTTTTACAAACTTAGGGCATGACATGATTGTCTCATCATCTACTTCTAAAGCTATTCTAGATTTAGGTGTAAAAGAAACAGTTAATGATGCCTGTTTACCTATTAAACTTTTCCATGGTCATGTAGGGGATTTAGCGAGTAAGGTTGATGTTATATTTATTCCTCGTATGGTAAGTGTACGCAAGTTTGCTACAGAAACCTTTTGTCCAAAATTTTTAGGACTTCCGGATATGGTACATGCATCCATGGAAGATTTACCTCCGGTTATAGAGGAAAAAATTGACCTTTCTAAAAGCCCATTAGAACTTTGGCGAGTATGTCAAAGAATAGGAAAAGAATTTGGACATAGTCAATGGCAGATAAATAATGCTTATTGGCATGCTAAAAAGGTACAGCATAGATTTTTTAAATCTATGGAAAATGGCTTAACTGCAGAAAAAGCCATGACCGGAGAGAAGAAAAAATATACTAAAGATAAAAATAATTTAAAATTAGCATTTTTAGGCTACCCCTATCTTGTTTATGATAATTTTATTAATGTAAATTCACTAGAGCTCTTGGAGAAGATGGATGTTGAGATTAAAACTGTAGAAATGGTTCCAGCTAAAAAACTACTAGCGCAAAGGAAAAAACTTCCTAAGGACCTCTTTTGGAATTTTAGTAACAGGGTAATGCATAGTTGTTTATATTATCTTGATGATGAGAAAGTAGATGGAATAGTTCATGTTACTGCTTTTGGTTGTGGTCCGGATGCCATGGTTGATAAGATGATGGAGCTAGAGTCTAAAAATAGGGGGGAAGTTCCTTTTTTAACCTTGTCCTTAGATGAACATACAGGTAATGCAGGTGTAGCTACTCGTTTAGAAGCATTTGTAGATATGTTAAAGATACGGAGGGAAAAACAGTGAAGGTTAGTTTTCCATATATGGGTACTTCCCATATAGCCTTTTCTATGCTGTTAAGAAATTTAGGTCATGAACCTGTGGTTGTAAAACCTACCCAAAAGACTCTGACATTAGGAACCCAATATTCCCCTGAATTTGCATGTTTACCTTTTAAAATATTATTGGGTACTTACCTAGAAGCTATCGAAAAAGGTGCAGAGCTTATCCTTACCTCCGGTGGGATTGGCCCTTGTAGAGCGGGATATTATGGAGTACTACATCAAAAAATTATTGACGATTTGGGATTAAATGCTAAGATTATTGTCTTTGAACCACCCCGGAATTTGAGTATATTTGATTTACTAAATAAAATAAATTATGTAATAAAACTAAATAAAATAAAATGGCTTGATTTTATTCACTATTTTAAATTAGGGTGGCAAAAATTAAAAGCACTAGATGAAATTGAAAATTATGTTCATAAAATAAGGCCTTATGAAACTAATAAGGGTGATACAACACAGGCTTTCGAAGAGGCTCAAAAAATTCTTGAGAAAGCTCAAACGAAAGAGGAAATAGAAGAGGCTTTACAGGCAGCGAAAAATGTTTTAGATAATGTTCCCCAGGACAAAAGCCGGCAGCCATTAAAAATAGGTATAATAGGTGAAATATACGTTGTACTGGAGCCTTTTGCTAATCATCATGTAGAAACAGTTTTAGGGGAACTGGGTGTTGAAGTTCATCGCTCCATTAGTTTAACAGGATATACTTCCAACAGTTTTATTAAAGAAGGTGAACAAGATGTTATAAAAGCAGCCCATCCTTATCTAAACCAGTTGATAGGAGGACATGGAATAAATAGTATCGGCGAAACAGTTCTTTATGCTCGTCACGGTTATGACGGCGTAGTACAACTAGCACCTTTTGCTTGTATTCCGGAAATAGTTGCCAAAGGTATATTACCAAAAGTTCAAAAAGATTTGGGAATTCCGGTGTTAACTTTATTCCTGGATGAACAAACAGGAAAAGCTGGAATTGAAACAAGATTGGAAGCTTTTGTAGATTTGCTTAAGCAAAAACGTTATAGGGCTAATGTTCAGGATAAATTAGTGGCCGTAAATTTATAAAATAAAAAGCAGCTGGTTAGGCTACTTTTTATTTTTAATTTATTATTTTAATTTCATATATTTATTATTTTTTCTAAAGGGATTTTGGCTAACTGATGGAATTTAAAATACTTAAAAAGTAGTTTATGTTATGTTTATTACACTTTATTGTATGGGCTGTTTATAATTTATTTGCTGTCCTGCTTGAGTACCCAATGTTTGACGAACATTTTGCAAGTAATTTTGCTCCTGAAATTGTTGATTTTGTTGTTGATTCATTTGTTGAGGTTGTCCGCCC
>JASKKI010000001.1 GCA_030154225.1 Clostridia bacterium
ATTGTTATATCTGGTCATATACTTTCTTACTGCTTCATACAGGGGGTTGATGTTATTTATTTTACAAAAAAAATTCGGCTATTTTTTATATAATTGTAATACCATGGAGACTTGATCTTGATCAACTCCCAGACTTTGTGAAATTTCTTTAACACTCCATCCGGCATCAGCCAGTTGTAAAATTGAATTCTGTTTAGAGGATAGTTTTTTCTCCAGGATTCCTTTTTCCTTTAAATTTCGGGGTCTAGTTTGTATTTTTTTAGACCTGGAATAACCAGAATTATTAGCCTTTTCTAAAATTTCAATGGTTTCTTTGCCCTCATTAATTTTTTTTTCTAAATCATTAACAATTTGGTCAGCAACTTTTACAGACTGTTGATATAATTTTTCTAAATCCCTTTTAATTATTTTTGCTTCATTGATATAATCTTGAAAGTTATTGGTTTGAATTTTAAAAAATACCCAAACTAAAATTAAGGTAGTTAATACCCCTGCCAAAAAAATCATCATTTTATCACCTATATATGTAAATCTAAAATACTTCCTAAATATTTTGGAAAAAGGTCATTTTCTTTTTGTTCATCTTTATTATTTTCATCTAATTTCTTTTTCTTCTTTTTAAAGTCGTTAGCTTTATTTTCTTTTTTACCATCCCGGATGTTATCATTTATCATATAATCAAGTTTATTTACTGAGTTTTCCTGAACATTAAAATCCTGACGAAGTTGAACTGAAGTATGATGATCCTGGTTTTGTCCTTGTTGTAATTGCAATTGTTGAATCCTACCTACGTCGTTGGTTCTTTGTACCATTACCTGCAGGTCAATAGCTTTAAAGGACATTCAGTTCCCCCCTTTTTATTCTTTTAAAGGCGCAATACCTATATCCACACCCTTTTGCCTCAATATCACTTTATACATTTCATTAGTAAAATGTTTATAAGCATTACCAATACTAACATTAACGCCACAATTTATTATACCGGAAACCTTTACATAACCTCCCGCCAGTTCTTTAATTTGCGCTTCTAATTCCTGTTGATGTAAAAACAAATCTTCCACTTGCTTTTGCAATTGATTTTTAGTAGCTAATAATTTTGTTAAGAGTGCCTCTTTGTCTGGAGGAAGATTTTTTACTTTTTCTTTTAGTTCATTAAGAAGCTTAACTGCCTTTACTGTTTTTTCTATACTTTCTTTTGTTTGAGTGATTTGCTGGCATACTTCTTTATACTCCAGTCGCAATTCAGGTTTAATACCTACCTCGATAGTTGTTAGTGTGGCCAAGTTAGAACCTATATTTTTACAAATGAGTGCTTTTCCAGCCCGGCACGTGCCACCTACAACCAAACCTTTTCTACCCCCTACTTGTACCGTAAAACCACTATTGACTATACTATGCATAATTGCTTCATTGACAATAACATCTTCACCGGCATTCACATTAGCATACTCAACAAAGTTACTAAAAATACTACCTTTGGCTGTAATTTTACTTTTCTTTAAACCCCTAATTCCTTTTTTTATAAAAATATTGCCTCCAGCACTAATATGTCCACCTTCTACAGTACCATATATTTCAATATCACCATCTGCTTTAACACTGAACCCATCTTTGACATTCCCTTTGACAACAACATTACCTACAAAATCAATATTACCCGTAGAAAAATCTACATCACTATTGACCTCAAATACAGGTAAAACAGAAACTCTGCGATCAACAATCACTACATGTCCTTCACAAGCTGCATACCCCTTTAAGTTATCATCTGAAACATTCAAGTTCTTACCAATAGGTAGAATAGCATTTTTTCCATTGGGAGCAGGTATTTCCTTGCCGGTAACAGTCATACCAGAAATCCCCTTAGTCGCCGGGATCTTTTCAATAAGCAACTGGCCTTTTTTTACAATCTGTATTAAGTTAATATTATAAAAATCTACTTTACCGTTTTCTAATTCCTTGGGTTTAATTTCTATTCCTTTTTCTTGAAAATAATATTTAATTTGAGCATCCTTTCCCGGTACTGGTTCCCTTCCTTTGGCAATGGGTAAATCAAGTATAAACTTATTTTCAGCAAGGGCTATCATTATTTTGACTTCATCTATGCCATAAGTTATTCCTTTATTGATTAGAGCAGTCTTAATTTCAGCCAGTGATAGTTTAAGTTCACCTTCTATGGCGGGGAAAATTGTTAAATAAGCTGTTAACAGATCATTACTTAGAGAAATGTTAAATTGACCTTCCAAATTAATGCCTTCTTTATTACTTAACTTTAAAGGTTGGTGGGAATTATTATTCAACCAATTTTCCAGTTCTTCCTCATTTATTTTAATATTTCGTAACTTTAATTCAGTTTTGAGTAAATTTAAGATCCTTGTCCTTTTTTTATTATTTAGACTATCCTCTGTTAACGAAAGATAAATTCCATCAGTTTTTATCTCCAACCTATATAACCCCATTCTTCCTCCCCCCCATAGATAATTACTAATTAAGTAAATTATATAATTTACTCTTTAATTTAATAACTGCTTTTTTATGTATTTGGGATATCCTGCCTTCTGATAATTCTAGTATTTTACCAATTTCTTTAACAGTTAACTCTTCAAAATAAAATAAAGTTATTACTAATTTTTCATTTTCACTTAATTGCGTTATTGCTTTACTTAAAGCAGATTTAATTTCATTTTTTTCTAACAGCATTGTTGGGTCAGGACAATTTGTATCTATAACAAGGTCACCAATAGTTAGTAAATCATTTTCTTCACTATCAATTGGTTGTTCTAAAGAAATTATTGATAAATAACCTACATCCTGTAATTGTTTTTCTAATTCCTGCTCAGTTATCCCCAAAAAATCCGCAACTTCACTCTCCCTTGCAGTTCTCCCCAATTTTTGTTCCAAGGAAATATAAGCCTTTTCTATTTCCTTCGCTTTTCTTCGTAAGGATTGAGGTGCCCAATCCATCTTTCTTAAACCATCGATTATTGCTCCTCTTATTCGTAGGGTGGCATATGCTTCAAAATCATTCTTAAAATTAGGGTTAAATTTATTTATTGCATCTATTAATCCAAAAGAACCATAAGAAAGAAGATCATCAAAATCTACATATTTAGGTAGACCTTGATATATTTTCTGGGCACAATACTTAATTAGTGGAGCATAGGACAATATTAATTGATCCCTGTTTTCGATACTGGGATTATTTAAGAATTTTTGCCATAAATCCTTCTTACCATCCATTACACCACTCCTAAATTACACAATCTTTTCCCCTTGATTTATAGTTTTAATATGTAATTCCCCATTATCGGGATTAAAATTAATGGTTCGACCAAAATTACCACCAGTATCTTCGGCTAAAATCGGTATTTTGTGCATTTTTAAATGTTTTTTTACAGCTTCAACATTTCTTTCTCCAATGCGCATTATACTACTTGTCCCAATAAAATTAAACATTTGGGCTCCACCTGCAATTTTCGCTACTATTCTATTTTTTTCAGCACTTAAGGTTATCATATTCTCGAGAGTTTCAATAATTGCAGTATCAGCATATTTAGCTTTATTTTGGTTATTACGGGCCTGAGTACTGTCCGGTAGCATTATATGGGCTAAACCACCCACTCTTGTTATAGGGTCATACAGGCAAATACCAACACAAGATCCTAATCCTGTTGTCATTAAGCGTTGAGGTGCTTTACATACAGCCAAATCAGCCATACCTACCTTAATCACATCCATTAAAATACAACTCCTAATTCCCGTAACATAATTTCTAAAGAACCTGGCTCAGGTAAAAGAAAGAAATGCCCTTTTACTTCCTTTTCTTCCTCCAAAAAAACACTTTCTATAACCAGTGCATGATCACTAACTTCCCCATAAAGCTGTAATACATTTCCTAAAATTGCACCAACCATATCAAAAGCAAGAGCCGGCACAGAAGGGTTAAATTCAATATTAGTTAAACTACTTAAAGCAGTCAGATATGAGCCCGCTAATATGTTGGTTACTTCCTTTAAGGCAGATATATCCATTTCATCCAAGGTAAAATCACTTATCTCTTTCTTACCTAATAAAATATTTAAAAATAATTTTAAACTTTCTTCAGGTATAACAAAAAGTATACTCATAGGAGCAGTTCCATCAACCTGCAAATATCCACCTGCTACCAGAGTTTCTGCTCCACCCATTAGTTCCAATACTTGCGAAAAAGGTAAGATAAAAATATTAGGAACGGACATTTTTATTTTTTTATTCAACATTGTTGATAAAGCTGTAGCTGCATTACCAGCTCCAATATTACCTATTTCTTTTAAAGCATCTTTTTGCATGGTGTTTAATTGTTCAAAATCCATTTAAGCTCACTCCTTAATAATGCTTTTTTTAAAAACACCACCTTTAAATTAGACCAGTAAGTTTAAACTCATTATTATTTCTTGTACTATATTAGATAATGGAACAATTTTATCGACACAACCGGTCTCAATAGCTGCTTTAGGCATGCCAAAAACAACACAGGTTTCTTCTGATTCAGCAATTGTTATACAACCCTTATTTTTTAATTTTTTCATTCCTTCTCTACCATCATGACCCATTCCTGTCATAATTACAGCAATAATTTTTTTTAAACCAGTCTGGGCAACTGAATTAAATAAAGCATCGACAGAAGGTCTATGTCCTGTTACTAATGGTCCCTGGTGGACATTAATAATTGGTTGACAATTATCTTTTATTTTTACCTCCATTTGATAATTCCCAGGTGCAATATATGCATAACCGGGTTTTATCGGTTCTCCATCTTCCGCTTCTTTAACATGTAGGTCAGTTAAGTTATCTAGTCTTTGAGCTAATGACTTGGTAAATCCTGGAGGCATATGTTGAACAACTAAAATACTAGCATGTAAATGTGATGGCAGATTTTCGAAAATTTTATGTAAAGCTTTTGGACCTCCGGTGGAAGTACCTAATAGAATTATGGGAAAATCTAAAATATAGTTGGAAGACTTTACTAATGGTTTATTAATAATTACATGTTTTTCATTTTTTTCTGTGCTAACTATTTGTTGTTTTAAATTAACTTTATAGGCTAGCTTTATTTTTTTTATAATTTCATTTTCAACTTGGTTAATATTTAGCGATATAGCGCCTCCGGGTTTTTGTACAAAATCAATTGCCCCTTTAGCTAGCGCCTTGATAGTAATATCAGTACCTGCTTGTGTTAATGAACTAAGCATAATAACAGGGGTAGGACGTAAAGTCATAATTTTTTCTAATGCTTGGAGGCCATTAAGTTTGGGCATTTCCACATCCAGAGTAATGACATCAGGTTTTAGTTCATTTATTTTAGCAATGGCATCAAGCCCGTCTCGAGCAGTACCTGCTAATTCTAAATCATCGTCTTTATTGACTATGTCAGAAATAACCTTGCGCATAAATGCGGAGTCATCTACAACTAAAACCCGGATTTTTGACATTATAACACTCCTTTTTTGATAAGTTCCCTCTGTCTAGTAAATACATATTTAATTATTTTATCCCTTACTTTCTCGGGAATATCAATATATTTTATCCCGATTAAATAACGTTCCAGATTATCTTTTATTTCATACTCAACCCACATTACTTTTGCTTTACAATTAATAATTTCATTTGGAACGAACAACCTAATTTTCAGAATATCTCCTTTTTGAAATTTTACTTTAGAAATAAATTGGGTCCCACCACCACTTAAGTCCCTGATATGTGATTTATAATAAGTTTCTTCTCTAGAATCTTCTTTTACTAAAGCAAATTCAATTTCTAGATTTGCCGGAACTCTAACAAAATTGCGCCTTTGAATTTTTTTCTTTTGAAAAGGCCAATCCAAAGAAACCAGTGGGACAGGTTCAAATATTCTTTCTTTTACTTTACAATAATAAGCATATGATGCACTATTATCCCAATGCCAGATTATTACAACAGTATTAGGACGTAATGGTACTAAATTCCCTTTATTAATAGGCATACCAATAACTATACCTTTTTCATCTAGATCTTCAACTCTAGTCCTATAAATACCACTATAATCAGAACCTGGTTCTATCTCAATTTCGATAATCTGGTTTATTTTTAAAAAAATTAGCAAAAGGCTCACCTACTTAAATTTAACGACTACAAGTTGATATTAATTTTTAAAATATGAAATTATTTTGGTAAAATAATTTTTTAATCCCATTGCTTTATTTGTTACAAAAAACTGGTTACACATTTTTGAGGCTAAAAAATATATTCCATTTGCTGCTTTTGAGGTGGGATAATTTAAAATGAATGGTTGCTGTTTTTTTACAGAATCCTGAACAACCTTATCGTCGAGAATACATCCCATTATTTCTAACTTGCAATTTATCAAAAATTTGTTAACAACTATTTTTAATTTTTTGGCAGCGATTTCTCCTTCTTCATAAGAAACAGCTTTGTTAACAATTATTTTAATGTTTCCTATAAATTTATGTTTATTTAAAGTTTTAATTAAGCCATATGCATCAGTAAGTGAAGTTGGTTCAGGTGTTGTAACGATAAAAATTTCATCAGCAGCTAATGTAAAATTTAAAACATTTTTGGAAATGCCTGCTCCTGTATCAATTAATAAGTAATCACTCTCGCTTTCTAAGGCCGAAAGTTTGATTAAAAATCGCTCCAACTGCCATTCTTTTAAATCAGCAAGCTCGTAAATTCCTGAACCACCAGGTATTATTTTAATACCATTAGGACCTTCTATTATTATCTCGGAAAGCTCCTTTTCTCCATTAATAACATGAAATAGATTAAATCTTGGGGAAATACCTAAAATTACATCAATATTAGCTAATCCTAAATCAGCATCCAGTATTAAAACTCTCTGACCCAATTCAGCTAGAGCTAGACCTAAATTTAAGGTGAAATTGGTTTTTCCTACACCACCTTTACCTGAAGCAATAGTAATAACTTTAGTAGGATATTCCTTTCCGTTTAATTCTCCCTCTGCTTTAATTTTTAAATTTTTAGTTAACGCTTTTAAACGGTCCAGTTGGGTATTCATTTGGCACCATCCCTTAATATCAGTTGAGCAATTTTATTTTGGTCTGCAATTTCAATATCATCAGGAACACTTTGACCAGTAGTAAAATATGATAAATATTTCTTAGATTTTTGAATAATACTAAAAATAGGACCATAAGTTGAGGTTTCATCAAGCTTTGTAAAAATTATTCGGTTAAAGTTGATCTTTTCATAGTTTTCTACTATTTCCAGCATATCTTTATATTTGGTTGTTGCACTTAGCACTAAAAATATTTCATCAGGTTCCGCGGCATCCAGAAAACCCTTTAATTCATTCATATGCAAAGGGTTTTTATGACTTCTACCGGCGGTATCAATAAAAATTAAATCTTTATCGGCATGGCTTATAATACTATTTTTCATACTTTGGGGGGTAAAAACCACCTCTACAGGTACTCCGATAATTTCTCCAACAGTTTTCAATTGCTCAACAGCAGCAATTCTGTATGTATCTGAAGTTACCAGGGCAATATTTTTTTGATTATTGATGGTGAAATTGGCAGCAAGTTTAGCTATAGTTGTTGTCTTGCCAACTCCTGTTGGTCCAACCAGAGCAAAAACCTGTTGTTTTCTTTTTTTGGGTAGAACAATTGGCTTTGGTTTCTTAAAAATCCGGCATATTGTATCATGGAATTGAGTTTTAATATAATCAATATCATCAAACTTACTGGCAGGAATATTATCTAAACATCTTTTCGTTAATCTCTTAGCCAGTTTTTCTTCCACTTCGTTTTTCAATAAACACTGGTAAAAATGTTCACCAACTTTATTTAGACCAATATTTAAGCTAGCATTTTCGATTTGTTCCATCATATCTTGCATTAATTTTTTCATATCTTCCAGTTCAGATGTCCCGTTTGCCAAAACAGTATTTTTGATTTCCGGAAAAGCTTCTTGTTCCTCTACTTCCTTAGTATCCTTTTTTTCTTCTATTACTTTTGGCCAAACAACCTGATTATTTGGTTCTTTTTTGGGTGTTGGGTAATCATCATCGATAGCTGCGGTAACTTCTACAAATTCTTTTGAAAATAATCCCAAAAATCCGCCTTCTTTAAACCTTCTAGTATGCAAAATAACCGCATCTTTACCCATTTCTATTTTAACTTGCAGCATTGCATCTTGAATATTATTAGCCACGAATCTCTTAACCCGCATTTAAATGTTCACCGTCCCTATAGCCTCAACTTCAATATTGGCTGGGATTTCATTATATGACATTACAGGAATATTAGGATAACTACGTTCAATTAATCTTCTGAAATATATTCTTACAACTGGTGGACATAATATTATAAACTGCAATCCCAAAGAATATTGTTCTAAAACAGTAGTTAATGATTTTAGTATTTGTTGCGCCTTTTGGGGATCAATTGCTAAATAATTACCCTGCTCAGTTTCCTTAACACTGTTTCTAATAACTTGCTCTACTTCTGGACTTATTGTAATTACTGTGATTTTTCCATTCTCATCAGTGTATAAATTTGCAATCTGTCTCCCTAGAGCCTGTCTTACGTATTCTGTTAAAAGGTCAATATCTTTTGTTATTGAAGAATAATCACCTAATGCTTCCAAAATGGAAACCATATCGCGAATTGGAACCTTTTCACTTAATAAATTTGCTATAACTTTATGAACTTCACTTAGCGTCAATAATTGGGGAATAACTCCATCCACAACAGCAGGAGCATCTTTTTTCACATGGTCAATTAAGACTTGTAAATCCTGCCTGGTTATAATTTCAGCTGCATGGTTTTTAATGAACTCTGTTAAATGAGTTGCCAATACTGAGGGAGGATCCACAACTGTATACCCGGAAATTTCCGCTTCATCCCTTTGTTCATTAGTAATCCAGGTAGCCGGTAAACCAAAGGCAGGTTCCTTTGTTTCTATACCGGCAATTGACGGAGCATCACCGGAATTCATAGCTAAGTAGTGATCCAGTAATAATTCACCTTGGGCTAAAGGTACTCCTTTAAGTTTAATAATATATTTATTAGGTTCTAACTGCATATTATCCCTAATTCTCACCGGAGGTACCACTAATCCTAACTCTAAAGCAATTTGTCTTCTAATTAATACTACCCTATCCAAAAGGTCTCCACCTTGACTGGAGTCTACCAGGGGTATCAACCCATAACCGAGTTCTAACTCTAGAGTATCTACATTTAATAAAGAATACACACTTTCCGGTTTTTTAGTTTCTTCAACTTCTTTAATCTCTTCATCTTGAACTTTTCTTTCATAAGAATCCTTAACCGCTTTCTGCATTAAATAAGCTAATAAACCACAACCAATGGCAATAACTAGAAACGGGAATGTAGGTAAGCTAGGAACTAAGCCTAATAAAACTAGGACCAAAGCAGTAATAGCCAGTACTTTAGGGTGTGCAAAAATTTGTTTTGTCAAATCTTGACCTAGGTTAGAATCTGATGCAGCGCGGGTTACAGTAATACCAGTGGCAGTAGATAGTAATAAAGCAGGAATTTGAGAAACTAGACCGTCACCAACAGTTAATAATGTGAAGGTCCTGGCTACTTCTCCGATGGATCCCATTTTCAGCTGAAAAGTACCTATAATTATTCCACCAATGATATTTATAAGAATAATAATTATTCCCGCAATTGCATCACCTTTAACAAATTTACTGGCTCCATCCATAGCACCATAAAAATCTGCTTCTTTCTGGATATCTATACGCCGTTTTTTTGCTTCCGCTTCACTTATTAATCCAGCATTTAAATCAGCATCAATAGCCATCTGTTTTCCAGGCATAGCATCAAGGGTAAAACGGGCAGCAACTTCTGCAACCCTTTCAGACCCTTTGGTAATTACGATAAATTGGATGACAACTAGGATTAAAAATACAATAAGACCTACAACGGGATTTCCACCAACAACAAAATTACCAAATTGAGCTATTACTTCGCCGGCATAACCATTTAAGAGAATTAACCGGGTAGAAGATACATTTAAAGCCAGCCGAAAAAGAGTCATTATCAATAATAAAGAAGGAAAAATAGAAAATTGCAAGGGTTCTAAATTATACATTGATACCAGGATAATGATCAAAGAAGCTGTAATATTAAATACAATTAATAAGCTTAATACCCAACCTTGCATGGGAATAATCATCATTACGATTATGGCAATTACCCCAAAAGTAACGAATAAATCACTATGTCTGAATAATTTGTTAACAACGGGTGTTTCAGAAGTTGCCATTTAAAATGCCTCCTAAGCTTTTTGCTTCAATCGGTAAACAAAGGCTAAAATTTCCGCAACTGCCTGGAATAAATCTTCAGGAATTTGTTCATTTATATCAACATTATGAAATAGTACTTGAGCTAAAGGTTTGTTTTCAACAGTTATAACACCTGTTTTTTGGGCAATATCCTTTATTCTCAAGGCAACCAGGTCCTGACCCTTAGCTATTACTATGGGAGCATCCATATTTTTGGCATCATATTTTAAAGCGACGGCAAAATGAGTTGGATTAGTGATTACCACATCAGCTTTTGGAACTTCCTGCATCATTCTGTTCAAAGCCATCTGCCGTTGTTTCTCTTTAATTTTACCTTTTATTTGAGGATCCCCTTCTATGTTTTTATATTCATCTTTAATTTCCTGTTTGGACATTTTTAAATTGGTTTCATATTCATATTTTTGATATAAATAATCTAACAAGGCTAAAAAAGCTAATACTAGAGTGACTTTCCAGAGTATTGTAAAAAGGATATCCCCAATAAACCCTATAATGGCTTTTAATTCCATATCCATTAAATACGGAAAGGAATTTACTTTATTTTTAATATTTATGTAAGCTATATAGCCAATAAGCCCAATTTTACCTAAAGATTTTAACAACTCGGCTATAGCTTTTTTAGAAAATATTCTTTTAAATCCTTCCACGGGGTTTAATCTCGAAAGCTTTAATTGTAAAGTTTCAGTAGTAAACAGAAATCCTACCTGTACCAAATTGGCCATTACTCCGGCCACCATAATTATTAATAAAAAAGGTAATAAAAGTTTAAAGAACAAAAAAATTAAACTTATTAAGATCGGCGTAATACTTACTATAGTAATATTGTCAATTAAAGTAGTAGTCCAGAGATTATAAATAAAGGTTTCAATTTGTTGTAACATGACCGGTAATAATAATTTAAGTAACATAAAGGCAGCAGATAATATTATTACAGAGTTTACTTCGGTACTTTTTAGAACTTGTCCTTTTTTCCTAGCTTCCTGTCTACGCTTGGGAGTTGCTTTTTCAGTTTTTTCCCCAGCAAACAACTGTAAATTTAAATAATATCTTTTTTTCATGTTAGCACCCTTAAAACCTTTAGCATATCTTTCAAGGATCTTTCAAATAATGCCGATAAAAGGTACACATATAAAGGAATTACTAATAATATCAAAAAAAACCCTGAAAGAATTTTAGCAGGCATTCCAACTAAAAATACATTCATTTGCGGAACAGTCCTAGCAATAATACCCATTACAAAATCTGTTATAAATAGAGCTCCCACCAGTGGTGCAGCTATTTTAAAAGCAACAACGAATATTTCGGTTGTTAAATCAACTAGCATTGAAACAAAAGAAGCATTTATGCTTAAACCATTAACAGGAACAACCTGGTAGGAATAAATTAAAGCTTGGATAAAAAAGTGATGACCATTAATTAAGAGAAAAACAAGGATAGCAAGCAAATATTTAAATGTTCCCATTAAAGGGATTTGCATGCCGCTCTGGGGATCCATAACATTTACTATGCCAAAACCCATCTGCATATCAATACTTTGTCCCGCTAATTGAATGGCAGCAAATAATAGATTTGCTGAAAAACCTATAACAATTCCTACTAGAAATTCACTAATTAATAAAAAAATATAATTAATATTTATAATGGGACTAAAAAAACTATCAGAAACCATTATAAAAACAAATAAGCTTAAGATAAGGGTAAAAGCAATTTTTAAATGTGCCGGTATATTTCTGCTATTTAAAACAGGAGCAGAAATCATAAAGCCGGAAATACGCAATAGGATTACTAATAATAACGAATAATTATTAAATAGATAAATTATACTCTCCATTTAAATTACATTCCCAACTTTGGTATTGTTTCAAAAAGAGTTTTGGTAAAACCTACCAGGATATTTAGCATCCATGGTCCAAGGATAACTACCATGGTTAGAATAACAATTAGTTTAGGTACAAAAGTCAATGTTTGTTCCTGAATTTGAGTTGTTGCCTGAAATATACTTATGAGAAGTCCAACCAAAATACTACCTGCCAGTAATGGTCCTGCTATTAATAAGACAGTATAAACCGCTTCTCTGGCTAGGTAAATTATATAGTCTTGTGTCATTTAGTCATCCCCCTTGCTTAAAAACTAAGCATCAATGACTTGACAATTAAATGCCATCCATCGACCAAAACAAAAAGTAAAAGTTTGAAAGGTAAAGAAATCATCATTGGGGGAACCATCAACATACCCATGGACATTAAAGTACTGGCTACAACCATATCGATAACAATAAAGGGTATAAAAATTAAAAATCCTATCTGAAAAGCAGTTTTTAATTCACTTATGGCAAAAGCCGGAATTAAAACATGGGTTGGAACATCCCCTTTAACTTCTGGCTTATCTATTCCGGACAAATTAACAAATAAAGCCAGGTCAGCCTTCCTAGTATGATCAAACATAAACTCCCTTAC
The DNA here is from genome assembly GCA_030154225.1 of Clostridia bacterium. GTDB lineage: Bacteria > Bacillota > Peptococcia > Peptococcales > BICA1-8 > JASKKI01. Next base: position 12,793 of record JASKKI010000001.1, read on the forward strand.
CGGTTCTAATGCTTTTTCCAAGGCTTCAGCCTGGTTTATTTGGCCATCCAGGTAAGGTTGTAATGCATTTTCATTAACATCAGCCCATACCGGCGCCATGATAAAAAAAGTTAGAAAAAGAGCCAGCCCTATTAACACCTGGTTAGGCGGCATTTGCTGAGTAGCTAAGGCATGTCGAACAAATGACAAAACAACAATAATCCTTGTAAAGGAAGTCATTAACATAAGAATGGCAGGTGCCAAACTTAAAATGGTCAAGAGTGCCAGTAACTGTAAAGTTAAAGCAACATCCTGAGGAGAATCGGCTCCCTTTACGCCTAATTCTAGACTGGGAAAAGGTAAAGGTTCGGCGTAAACACTACTTATAAAAGAAAAAATGAAGATAAGGGTTAAAGGTAGTATCCACCTAGTCCTCATAATTCCTATCTCCTTTTTTATTACTAAGATAAAGATTTTCTGTGTGCTTAATATAATGCTGTAATGATTGGTGAAAATCAGTGTTCTTTTTTGGTTTAAAAAAATTAAATTTAAATTTCGAGGGATTATGCTTTGCAATTGATAAACCTCTTAATTCATCCATTCTTTTTTCTTCTTCAATAGTTGTTATTAAATTTATTTGTTGATCTGTAACCCCTAATACATAACCTTTACCTTCAATTTCAACCAGATATATTCCTTTATTTGGACCTAATGGCATCTGATCTAGTATTTGCATCCATTCACTGGAATTGATCAAAGCATTGGATCTATTTGCAAAAAATTTAACACCTAGATATGTTAAAATTATTACACCCAATACCGATACTAAAAACCTCAGTAGTAAGCCACCAATATTGCTAGATTGATTAAGCCCTTGTTCCTCCACAATATTGTCTATATTTAATTTTTCTTCATCAGAACTGGCATAGACAGAACTAATTAAGCTAAACATTAATAAAAATATTAATATTACTATTTTTAATTTTCTCATGATAGTGCTTTTCTTACTGCCTCCAATACCCGATCGGGTTGAAATGGTTTTACAATAAAATCTTTAGCTCCAGCTTGAATCGCATCAATAACCAGGGCTTGTTGACCCATTGCACTACACATTACTATACGGGAATTAGCATCAATTTCTTTGATTTTTTTCACTGCTTGAATGCCATCCATTTCTGGCATAGTAATATCCATAGTTACGAGGTCAGGTTGAAGTTCTTTATATTTCTCCACTGCAATCTTACCGTTTTCAGCTTCACCAACAACTTCAAACCCGTTTTTAGTTAATATATCTTTTATCATCATCCTCATAAATGCTGCATCATCAACAATCAATACCTTTTGACCCATTAAATTTTACTCCTCCCTATTGAAGATTTTTTACCCTTTCTAAAGGACTAATAATATCGGTAATTCTCACTCCAAAGTTTTCATCAATTACCACAACTTCACCTTTGGCAAAAAGCTTACCATTTATTAACATATCCACCGGTTCCCCTGCTAATTTATTCAATTCAATTATAGAACCTGTTGAAAACTCTAAAATTTCTTTAATTGTTTTATTGGTACGACCAAGCTCAACGGAGACTTGTAATGGAACATCTAAAATTAAGTCTAGGTTTTGGGGCGCACTCTGCTGGGTTTGGGGACTTAGTTGGGTAAAATTTGCCGGCTGAACAGTAACTGATTTTTGTTCAATTTTAGTTTCAACCTTAGGTTCACTATTATCTTCGGAACTAAATATAGGATAATCCTCAGGAGGAGGATCTAAATAATAATTGGATTTACTTGTTTCCTGTTCAGGATTGGAGCTGTAATTATCAAACAATTCATTTAACATCAATTTAGCAAAATTATAAGGAATCAACTGCATTAACTGGCTATCGGCCAAACCTTGAATTACCATCCTAAAAGATACTTTAACAATAGGTTCAGACCCCTGTTCATCTAAAACTATATTATCTTCTTGAAAATCTATTAAATCCAGCTTGGGCGGCGAAATATCTATCCGTTTATCTAATACAGTAGACATAGATGTGGATGCCGAACCCATCATCTGGTTCATTGCCTCACTAATAGCACTCATATGCAATTCTGTTAATTCTTCAGGAGGATTTTGACCAGTTCCCCCCATCATTAAATCGGCAATTATAGCAGCATCAGTTGTATTTATAATCAATACATTATGTCCTTGTAGACCACTTGTATACTTGACATCAATAATAACATATGGTTTTGGATAATCCTCTTTTAATTGAGACTTGGATGTTAATTCAACTTTAGGTGTAGTTATTTCTACTTTTTTACCTAATAAAGTGGATAGGGTTGTTGCCGCAGTACCCATGGAAATGTTAGCAACTTCACCTAGGGCATCTTTTTCTATGTCTGTAATTAATTCATCCCCATTTTCTTCAGAAAAATCATTATCCTTTAATAAAGCATCAATTTCAGCCTGGGATAGTATTCCTTCACTCATCGTCTTCTCCCTCCTCTTGTGGGACAGCATTAATAATTTGAACCGCTAAGTGACTCCCGGAAAGTCCTACTTGTCCTTTAAATTTAGTTTTGGAACCTATTACTAAATCAATTTCACTATTAATTGGAGTATCTAAAGCAATAACATCACCTTTTTGCAAATCCAGCAATTCCTTTAAAGTAATAGTCGTCCGGCCTAACAAAGCAGTAATCGGAACCCTCGTTTTTTTTACTTTACTTTTTAAATATTGAAGATACTCCGAAGTCTGTTCTTTAGCTGAAGTTCCATACCAAAATCTAGCATTTAACTTATTAGAAATAGGTCCTAACATAATACATGGTAAACAAATATTAGCAAAACCTTCTGTATCACCCAATTGCACATCTAAAGTAATTAAAACAACCATTTCTGTTGGCGAAACAATTTGGGTAAAACTAGGATTAGTATCTAAACTATCATATTCAGGAGTTAATTCCACTAAGTTAGACCAAGCTTCTTTGAAAAAATCCAGCAATTTTGTAACTGTTTTAGTGATTATTATTTGTTCAATTTCTGTTAAAGGCCTGTTTTTAATATTGGAAACACCAGGGCCACCAAATAATCTATCAATTATATAAAAGGCAAGATGGGGACTGATTTCAAAAATACCTTTTCCTTCGAAAGGTTCTAAACCAAAAATATTTAAAATAGTAGGATTAGGAACTGATCTGATAAATTCTTCATAGGTTAGTTGTTCAACTGATGCTACTTTGATTTGTACCCTAGTTCTTAATTGACCAGATAAATAGGTTGTTATTAAACGACAGTAATTTTCACTAATTACCTCAATGGTGTTCAATTGCTCTTTAGAAAATTTATTGGGGCGCCGGAAATCATATACTCTTATCTTTTTTTCATTTTCTTGTTGTTTTATTGTTTCTGCGTCAATTTCACCAGTTTGTAAAGCATTTAATAATGCATCGATTTCTGACTGAGATAATATTTCAGCCACCAACTCACCCCCCTGGTTAGTTATTGATAAACAAATTTATTGAAATATATATTTACAATCTCCCCACTAGATAGAATATTGTTAATATTTTCCATAAGTTGTTTTTTGATTTTTTCTTTTCCAGCAACAGAATTTAAAGTTTCTATAGTTTGGGAACTCAACACTATGATCACTTTATCCTGAACAACAGGTAATTTATCCTCTATTTCTTTTAATACTTTTTTATTATCAACTTCTAAAGAAAACTGGGTCATTAAAAACCTGCGTCCATTAGAATTAGCAATATTAACGGTAAATTCAGGAGAACTATATAAAGGACCAATCTCATTACCTTGACCAGCATTGGCATCAGGGGAATTGAATATGGTTTTGCCTACCACAAAGGCTCCGGCAAAAGATAAAAATAGTATTATAACAGCACTTAAAATGTATTTTAGCCTGGATTTAAGTGTCTTCTTTACTTCAACTTCATTTGCATTTTCCATTACTCTAACCCCCATTACCATTTGGTTCTTGTAAAGCTATACTATCCCTTAAAATAACTATATCGACCCTGCGGTTTTTCCTACGAGATTCCTCATCTATATTAGGGACCAGAGGATGATACTCCCCATATCCCACTGCCGACAATTGTTTTGGATTTAAACCGTGTTCTAAAAGAAACCTTAAAACATTTGTAGATCGGGTTGTTGATAATTCCCAATTGGAAGGAAATTGAACAGTACGTATGGGTAAATCATCAGTATGGCCTTCAATTCTTATTGGTTTGTCAAGTTCAATTAAAAGGTCGGCCACTTTAGTCAAAACATCTCTCGCCTCTGGTTTTAAATCAGCTTTACCTTTATCGAAAAGTACACTATCTTCAAATCTCAATATTACTCCCCTTTGGTCAGTATCAACAATAATCCTTTGATCCATTTTCTCTAAAACACCTTTTAAGGAGTTTTTTAAATTTTCCATTTCCAAAAGTTTTTGTTGTAATCTTTCAAATTGTTCTAATTCTTCTTCAGTTATCCTTCTCTCATTGATATTATCATTAGGTTTACCCTGTCCTACCAACTCGATGTCATTTAAAGTTGTTCCTCCATCAATTACACCTAATGAACCTTTAACAGATGAAACTACCTGTTTCCATTTTAATACATCTAATGACGAATATGAATATAAAAGAATAAAAAATGTTAAAACCAGGGTGATCATATCACCATATGTAGTCATCCAAAAAGGAGCACCTTTTGGAGAGTCTTCTTTTCTTTTCTTCCTGGCCATTAGACTTCACCATCATCTTTTTGATCAAGTTTTTTCCTGGTAAGCGGATTTAAGAATGATTTCATTTTTTCCGCTACTATCCGGGGATTTTCTCCCGCTTGAATAGAAAGTATTCCCTCTAGCATTAATTCCTTATTTGAAATTTCTTCACTACTCCTTATTTTAAGTTTACCAGCAATAGGTAAAAATATTAAATTGGCAAATAAGGAACCGTAAAAGGTAGTTATTAAAGCAACAGCCATCCCAGGTCCAATGGAGGAAGGATCTTCTAAATTTCTAAGCATCAAAATTAGACCGATAAGTGTTCCAATCATTCCAAAAGCAGGAGCACTGCCACCCATATTTTCAAAGATTTGAGCTCCCTGGCGATGTCGTTCTTCGACAAAATTTAATTCAGTTTCCAGTATATTTCTAACTAATTCCGGATCAGTACCATCTACGATTAATTCAATACCTTTTTTAAGAAAAGGTTCATCAATAACTTCTGCCTCTGCCTCCAAGGCTAATAACCCCTCACGGCGGGCTTTTTCAGCAAAAGCTACCAATGTTCCTATTATTTCTTGAGGTTCGGTAGAATGATTGCGAAAGGCTATTCTTAAAACTTTCATGGTACCTATTACTTGGGATAAAGGAAAATTAATCAGAGTAGCCGCTAAAGTTCCCCCTAAAACTATCATTAAAGATGATATACTCCAAAAAGCACTTAAGTTTCCTTCTATTAAAATGGACCCAATCAACAATACCATTCCAAAAATTATACCAATTATAGTTGCTAAATCCATAGCTTCACCCCATTTCTGAACCCCTACTTAATATATGGAAAATTTATTTCTCTGCGAAATGCTTTTATTCTTTCCACGATTTCTTCTGGCTCCTCCATAACTACTATTTTTTTACCATTTGTTAAAGTTATTACAGTATCCGGGTTGTTTTCTATATACTCTATCAGATCACTATTAAGATAAAATTCTTTACCCTGAAAACGGGTTAATTCAATCATATATTTCCCTCCAATATTTGAGGAAAAGGGGGAATTATCCCCCTACCTCATTTTTATCTACGGAGATTAACAAGTTCCTGCAGCATTTCATCAGAAGTTGTGATGATTCTGGAATTGGCTTGGAATCCTCTTTGGGTGATAATCATATCTACAAACTCCTGAGATAGATCAACATTTGACATTTCTAAGGACTCTGGCTTGATAACTCCCCGACCAGCTGTACCAGGAGTACCCGGCTGAGGGTCCCCGGAGTTTTTAGAATCCTTAAACATGGTATTACCTACCTTGCTTAAACCTCCAGGATTGGAAAAAGTAGCAATAGCAACTTGTGCTAAGGATAGATTTTGACCATTAGAAAATGTTCCAACTATAGTACCGGTTGTATCAACACTGATATTTTGCAAACTCCCTGGTTCAAAACCATTTTGACTTAATGCTAAAGCTGTAGTATCTTGAGCTAGCTGTGTTAATTGAGAGAAATCAATATCCAGGTTAACGTTTCTACCTCCAGTAAAGTTTCTCTGAACATTAGTTAAAAATTGACCATTAATGATATTACCTGCACCGTCAAATTGAATAGTATGACCAGAAACTACTTTCTTATAACCATCTACAATATTTGCACCGACCTGTTCTTCCCCTTTAATAAAGATATCTGCTGTCCATTCAAAGATAGGATTTTCCTGCGTCTTTCTCAACTGGACAACCAGTTCGTGGGGTTCACCATTTTGGTCATAAACCGTAATTGGTGTAGTATGGGATGGTACTGCTTCAACTGAAGGATCATCAACTGTAATTTTTCCAGTACCACCGTTAGTTAGTGCATCTAAAGGTGCCGCAGTACTATCATAAATTTCTAATTTACCAGTTACTCTATTAAATCTATAGGCTTGAGTTCCATCGAAGACATCATCATTGTGGCTAATATCAACTGTATTTCCAGCATCATCTTTTAATGTGATAGTATCATCAAAACATGGTCCCAAATCAATTACCAACGGATCTCCTGTACCTGTAGGCATATCAGCATAATTCCAATTAGGAGCCAAAGTCATGGTAGGATTTAAAGTACTTCTAGTATCAAGGTTTTTCCCTATTTTTACCTTTGTTGTCGCTCCGGCAACAGAATTGTCAGTCCAGTCACTCAAATCAATTACAACCTCATTACCTGGGGAAACAGTAATACTGTCCTGTCCTAATTGTCTGACATAACCCATTACTTTTAAACCATTGGGAGTAACCAAAGTATTGGCTTTATCAAAATCAAAATTCCCCGCTCTGGTATATAATCTATTGGAACCTTCTGATACAATAAAATATCCTTCACCTTCTATGGACATATCTAAAGCTTTACCTGTAGATTGTGGAGAACCGGAGGTATGAATGACATCAATACTGCCTAAATTAACTCCTAACCCTATCTGGATAGGGTTGGTACCCCCTCTATCACCCTGGGGTGAAGAAGCTCCTCTCACAGTTTGGTTAAGCATTTCCTGAAAAGTTACCCGGCTTTTTTTAAATCCAGGTGTATTAACATTAGCAATATTATTACCGATAACATCCATCCGTGTTTGATGAACACGAAGACCGGATACTCCAGCAAATAATGAGCGCATCATAATTAACGACCTCCTAATGATTAATTTCCCCGCATCTATCAGTCAGCGGAATTAGGCTTCCTCAAAGAGGTCCAGCCCTAAATGATTACAGCACTGTCAATATTGGTAAAGACATTTTCCTTAATATTCTCACCGTCAATGGCAGTAATAACCGTTTTATTTTTAATACTTACAATAAAAGCCAGATCATTCATTAAGATTAACGATTCTTTTACACCTTTATCCGCCGCTTTTTCTACCGCATTATTTAGTTTAGAAAGAGCTTCAGGGTTTAACTGGATATTTCTTAAATGTAAACGTTCCCGGGCATGTTTAGAAAATTGCAGCTCCTGATTTTCGTTAATTTGCTTTTCTAATAGTTCCTGAAAATTGGTACCAACCTGGGAGTTATTTAAGTTTTGTTTTCTTTTATCCTGAGGTTGACTAATAGGCCTGATAGGTTGTTGAATAAAAAACTTATCATTCATTTGCTTCACCTGCTACCTCACTATCATTATCAGCCGGCTCCAAAACCGCAAGACTAATTTCCTCAATATCATGTATACTTACTTCCTGTCCCTGAACTATGGCTACTGGTCCTGAACTGGTAAATTTAACTTTATCAACAATTCCAGTTATCTTATCCCCGTCTAAGTTAAATCCAGAAATTTCTTTGCCAATCAAGTTATAACCACTAGTCATTGACTGCCAGGTATTAAAACTTAAATATAGCTCTTCTTGGGAATTTAATAGTTTGGCTAGACCTTCCTCCAAGGTTTTATTCATATTTTGCATTTGTTCCAATGAAGAAAATTGGGCTGTTTGAGCGATAAATTCCCTGTCCTCCATGGGGTTTAAGGGATCCTGGCTTTTCAGTTGTGTCACCAGCAATTTTAGAAAATCATCTTTTCCTAAAGTTTGCTTATTATCTTTTTTCAAATCCTGACTAGTACTTGTATTACTAATACCGACAAGTTTCATGAATTCTACCTCCTTTATGCAAAAATTTCTACTGTACTTAAGCCTAATTTACTATTAGTTCTGGAATGTTCTGTAAAATCATCGACTTCTACTTTTTGCCCTTTCTTATTTAGGGAACTATTTAAAAACTTATTTTTACTTGACTGCCTTGATTGATTAAAAGGATTAAATTGATGTCCCATAAATTGATTAAAGCTACTATCAGTACCAACCTGAACATCGATGCTACCTAATTTCATTCCCTGATTAACCAAAGACTGTTTCAAATGGGTAAGATTCTGGTCTACTAAATCCCGGGCCTGGTTATTTTCAGTAAGAATTTTAACTGTAACTTGTCCATTATTTACTGATAGCTGTAGAGTCATTTTACCCAGTTCGGCAGGTTTTAACTTTAAACTAAGTTGGGAGGAACCATCCAATTTATTAAACTTCACCTTCTGACTAATCTGTTTTAAGAGAAATTCCGGTATTTCTTTAACAGGCACTTCTGGTTCAAGAGTAGATATGTCATTGAACTTAACATGTTCTAAAAAATTTTTATGGGTATTTTTATGCCAGTGAAAATTAAATTGGTTTTTTTCCGAAAACAAATGCTTCTCTGAATCACTATACCCGGTTTGGGGATTAACTTCTTCATTTTCATTAATTTTTATTGTTTGTTTGGGTATGTCAGTATTTTTTAAAGTATCTTTTGGTATTTCTATAACTTCTTTTTGGCTTCCATACTGCAACTTCTCTAGCAAAGGCATTTCTGAATTAAAGTCCGTTTTCCGATATGTTTGCACATATGATATAACCTTTTTTTGACTTGCTACTGGCTTTTCATCCAAAATTATTTTTTCATTATTTATTTGATAATTTGTATCACTTCGAATCTTTAAATTCAGTGTTTCTTTATCAAGGTTATTTTGCAGATTATTATTTTCACCTTTATTGTTGAAATCCAAAAGAATTTCTTCATCTGTAGTTGATAATAAAACTTCCTTATTATTTATTGCAAGCATTTCAGTCATTTGTTGTGGTAATAAAGCTGCCCCTTGGAGAGTTTCTCCTATACTTTCAGGTTCATTAATAATGAATTGAGTAGGAGCTAACTGCACCTGAGGGAATATGCTTAATTCCTGGAATATTTCTAGATTAGGAATATCTTTTTTATTAGGTTCTTTTTTTATCCCCGACGGAATAAGAAATTTTTCAGATAATCCGAGGTTTTTTAGGCTAGTAACCAGTTCTTTTTCAGTATTATCTGGTAAAGATAACATTTGTAACAAAGCAGAAATAAATGTTTCCTCACCTACTTGTTCCGGTAATTGGGTAAAGTTTTTAGTCCCATTATCAGGCATTTGCGGACTCAATCTAACTAAAAGCTCCTGTAACTGCACTATTTCACCTCCTTTCAGGCATTAATTATTAACACTATTATTAATATCGGTTATAACTTTAGTTAATTTAGCTGCCCTTAAAGGATCCATTTCCGCTAAAATTTCAGCAGCTCTCTTACTGTCCAATCTAGATAAAATACTTATCACTATTTCATCATCCAAATTATCAAATATTGGTACTACTTCTTTGGTTTTCATTTGTCCATAATACTCCGCTAGTTTTAACATTTTTTTCTGCTCTTCATGGAGTATTTTTATTTGGTTATCTAAATCTATAATTTGCTTTCGATAAGTTTCTATTTCTTGATTTAATTCATTTTCTTTAGTTAATACATCGGCAAGCTGTTTTTCTAGTTTAATTATTTGTTCTTTCAACTTTTTGTTTTCTTCTTCTAAAGGAGAAATTTTAAAATTATCTTCATTTGCACCAGTTGTAAAATAAGTGCCAACTACAGGTAAATCAGATAACACAGGAATTAAATTAATTAAACCTGCAGCATGTGCACCCCATAATGCTCCAATCAGAGCAAACAAAATACAAATAATTATTACACCTACTGGTATTTTTGGTAATGCCACTTAAAATCCCCCTGCCGAAGTAAAGAATAAATTACTTGCTATTTCATCCAAATCTTTTTGTAAACTTTTTTGTTCTTCAAAAATGTAATCAGTAAATTGTTTATCCTTTAGATTATCCAATATTTTGCGTTTTTTTAAGATTTCTTTCAGTTGTTCCCGGGCTTCTTCCACTTTTTTTTCTAATTTAATGACTTCCCTTTGTTTTTTTTCCACTTCAGACTTTAAAAATTGGCAATACTGATGATTACTTATTAGTTGATGAATAGATATCTTCCCTTTTTGCCCTTCTACTAAAGCCCGCAGGGCTTGTGTCTGCTGTCGTGATAATAATAGTAGTTGTTCCTGCCCGTTTTTTAATTCAGTTAGACACAAGGCTAAATTTTTCTTAGCTTCTTCTTCTCGATGTTTAGCAATTTTTAATAAACGCTCTAAACGAAAGCTAAATTTACCCATATATTTTCCAACCTTTATTTTAGATTTCAATATCAGTACATAATTGTGCCAGTTTTTGCTCTGTATCCACATATGAAAACTTCTCGTCAATTCTTTGTCTTAAAAAAATATTAAAGTCTTCAATTTTAGTTAAAGCTAGATCTATTTGCTTATTACTACCTTTGACATAAGCTCCTACATCAATTAAATCTTTTGCTTCATGATAAATAGCCAGGACTTTTCGGAATTTAGCCGCATCTAAATACTGCTTCTCAGAAACTATATCTGGCATTACCCGGCTCACGCTGTTTAGTATATCTATAGCCGGATAATGATTTAATGTTGCTAATTTTCTAGATAAAACAATATGTCCATCAAGAATACCTCTAACTGCATCGGCAATAGGCTCATTCATGTCGTCACCGTCGACCAAAACAGTATATAAAGCTGTTATAGAGCCTTTATCTGATGTACCTGAACGTTCTAATAGCCTGGGTAAAGTAGCAAAAACCGAAGGAGTATATCCCCTTGTAGCGGGAGGTTCGCCGACAGCCAATCCAATCTCCCTTAAAGCCATAGCAAATCTGGTTACAGAGTCCATCATCAGTAACACACTTTTTCCCTGATCTCGGAAATATTCAGCAATAGCCGTAGCAACATATGCACCTTTAATTCGGTAAAGTGCAGGCTGATCCGAGGAAGCAACAACTACAACAGATCGTTTTAAACCTACCTCACCTAAATCTCTTTCTAAAAATTCCCGTACCTCTCTACCCCGTTCACCAATTAGAGCTATAACGTTAATATCGGCTTTAGTATTACGGGCAATCATTCCTAGTAATGTGCTTTTACCCACTCCACTACCGGCAAAAATACCCATTCTCTGCCCTAAACCACAAGTGACAAGTCCATCTAGGGCTTTTACTCCCAATTCTAGTGGTTTCATAATTCTCTGTCGTTTTAAAGGATTAGGAGGATTGTTTTCTAAAGGATATGAGGTGCCAAAAATTTTTTCCTTGTTATCCAGAGGTTCTCCTAAGCCGTCTAAAACTCTTCCAACTAAATTTACCCCTACTTTTACTCTTAAGCACTGGCCCGTAGCAATAACTTCACATCCAGGCCTAATTCCATGATAATTTCCTAAAGGCATTAATAGTGTTTTTTTATCTTTAAAACCCACAACTTCCGAAGGGATTTGACGGTTACCCAGATTTATGTAACACAATTCCCCTATAGAGGCTCTCGGTCCTTGAGCATAAATAATATAACCTATGATTTCAGAGACATAACCTTTAAAAACCTCTAGAGAAACCTCTTCAAGGAGCGAAAAGTAATTTCCCAAATTAACCACCGGAGTTCACTCCTGTGAGGATACCTTTTAACCTTTCAAGTTGATCAGTAATCTTAGCAACAATAATCCCCATCTCTGAAACCAAAATGCAATCTCCTTTACTTAATGAACTGTCTTGTTCCAGTTTTAGCTTGCCTTGATTAATAAAAGATTGCAATTCTGTAATGTTTTGATTTAAATAGTTAAAGTCATCAGCATGAATTTTTAAGGTTATCTGTTCTGCATCTTGCACCATCACCAGTAAATCTTTTGTAATGTTCTTTATAATTTCCGGTTTATTATTTAATTCAGTTCGTATGATTTTTTCTGCTAATTTTATCGAAAAATCTACTATTTCGGGCTCTACCCGGGCCAGAATTTCCTCCCGTTCAGCATAAGCTTTTTTGACAATTTCATTAGCATCATTAATTAGGTTATTAACATTAAGCAAACCAGCTTCTTTACCTTCATTAAAACCATCGTTATAAGCCTTTGTTCTTAACCGTTCTGCTTCCTGATATGTAGTTTGCAGAATTAAATCTGCTTCTTTACGGGCTTGGGTAAGAATACTTTCAGCTTTAACTTTGGCATCGTTTATTAATTCCTCAACCATAGCCCTAGCCTCTTGATATAAAGTTTCCATTTTGTCGGGAGTAAAAATTTCAGTTTTTTCTCCTGGATGTTCATTTCTTACTACTAAAAGGTGACTAGCTTTAATTATTTTAGACAATTAATTCATCTCCTCCACCCCGTGAAATTATAATTTCTCCCGACTCTTCTAAACGTCTAATAATGCCGACAATTCTCTGTTGAGCTTCTTCTACATCTCTTAAACGAACAGGTCCCATAAATTCCAATTCTTCTTCAATTAATTCTGCTGCCCGCTTAGACATGTTTTTCTTAACTTTATTTTTCACATCTTCACTGGAACCTTTTAAAGCTAAGGCAAGGTCTTTCTGATCAACTTCTCTTAATACCTGCTGTACTGACCGGTCATCCAAATGAATAATATCTTCAAAAACAAACATCAATTTTTTTATTTCCTCAGCCAGTTCCGGATCTTGAACTTCCAATGTCTCTAAAATGGTTTTTTCTGTAGACCTATCAACCCTATTTAAAATTTGAACCACTGAAGGCACACCACCTGCAGTACTATAATCATGGGTAACTAAATTACTAAATTTCTTTTCTAATACCCCTTCTATTTCTTTAATTATTTCCGGAGAGGTCCTATCCAGGATAGCTATCCGCCTAGCAATCTCTGATTGCAATTCCGATGGCAAAGAAGAAAGTATAACCGCAGACTGATCCGGATCTAAATAAGCCATTATTAAGGCAATAGTCTGGGGATGTTCCCCCTGGATAAAACTTAAAAGTTGGGAAGGATCCGCTTTTCTCACAAAATCAAAAGGTCTAACTTGCAAAGATGAAGTCAACCTGTTGATGATACTGATAGCCTTTTGATTTCCTAATGCTTTTTCTAAAACCTCTTTAGCGTATTCGATTCCACCTTTAGTTATATATTCATTAGCCATGTATAGCTGGTAAAATTCTTCAAATATCTTTTCCCTTTGTTCACTGGGTATCTTACGAATATTAGCTATTTCTAAAGTCAATTGTTCAATTTCTTCATCATTAAAATGTTTCATTATTTGTGCCGAACGTTCCGGCCCTAAACCAATTAGTAAGATAGCAGCCTTCTGCCTTCCTGTCAACTTGTCACTTCGGGCCAAACCATCATCACCTCGAATCTTCTGCTAACCATGTTTTAACAACTTTTGCCACATTTTCAGGTTGAGTTCTAGCAATTTTATCTATCCGTTTTTGCACTTCCATTTTTTCCTGTTCTTCAGGAGTTAGTTTATTATACATTTCATCTATATTTGTAGAAATTTGCTGGGAAACAGCTTGGGGCTGAACAGTCCTGGAAAAACCTCTGCGTAAAAACAAGAAAACCAGAGCAAAAGCTGCTAGTACACCCAGTCCTAAAACTCCATATTTGATTAATTCCATCATATTCTCTCTGGCAGCCTCTTTTTCAATCTGTTCCTGAATTTGGCTGTAAGATTCGGTATTAAAAGGTAAACTTGTAATACTTACAGAATCACCCCTGGTTTCATTAATACCTGCCGCTTTAGCAATAATTTTTTCGATATTAGATTGTTCTTGTGTGGTTAATTCCCCATCAATAATTACTGCAACAGACAATCTCTTTATCTCTCCTGGAGTCTTTTTACGATTTTCAATAAACTTATTTATTTCATAATTACGGATGATTTCCGAGCTTTCCGAACTTGTTTCTCCAGATTCTCCGTTTTGGTAACTAGGTACATCTGTTAAATTGCTTTCTGTTCCAGGAATACCGGAACTGGTATTGGTAGAACCTTTTGAAGATTCTTCTCTTATTTGTTCACTACGTAGGACTTTATCTCCAAATTCCTCTTTACTAGTTTCCACCAAATCGAAATTCAGTTCAGCACTTGCCCTGACAACAGCCTTACCAGGTCCCATCACCTTTTCCAACATAGTTTGTAGAGACTTAGATAAATCATCTTCAAACTGTTTTTTTATAGTCATTTGGTTAACAGTAAGACTAGCGGTAGAGAACTCATTAGAATTGTCCATTACACCTTCGGAAAGGAGATTCCCATAAATATCAATCACTGTTACATTTTCAGGTAGTAAACCTTCCACACTATGGGCAAGAAAAAAAACGATAGATCTTACTTTAGAGACATCCATGTTGGCATAGGGCTTAAGTTTGAGCAATACCGAGGCAGTTGCAGGTTTGCTATCACTAACAAACAAAGATGGCTCTGGTAAAACGATATGTACTTTGGCCGTCTCAACTTCAGCCATTTGTTGGATTGTTCGCGTCAATTCCCCTTGTAAAGCTGCTAAATATCTTACTCTTTTATCAGTATCTGTTTCTCCAAATCTAGTCTGGTTAAAACTTTCAAAACCTATAACTCCCCCCTGAGGTAACTGATTAGCTAGGTCTAACCGTAATTGATGCTTTAAATTGGTAGGCACTAAAATAGTTGTGCCATCCTGGCCAATTTTATATTCAATCTTCATATCTTTCAATTTAGCGGATATCATTGCCGAATCATTAAGACTTAAATTGGGATAAAGAGGTTCGTATTTAGTCTTACCTAAAAAAAATGTAGAAAAAATTAATAAACCTAATACTATTAAAGTTGTTCCAATTACAACCACCCGTTGAGTCTTATTAAAATTTTGCCAGATATTTTTTATTTGTTCCTGCAATTGTTGCAAAAAATTCACAAGTTCCACCTCATACTCTAATATTAAACCTGCATTCTCATAACTTCCTGATATGACTCTACTAATTTATTTCTAATTTCTATGGTCAGTTGTAACGCCAAATGTGCTTTTTCCATACTAATCATAACATCATGAATATCTACATTAGGATTACCATAGGAAAAATCAATAGCTTTTTTATCGGCATCTACCTGTAATTTGTTTACTTCTCCAATAGCTTTTTTGAAAACTTCTTGAAAACTGATACCTGTTGATTTTTTATCAACAACAGCAGTATCTTTCGATTCAATTTTCCATGGTTGTATTGGTGATAATCTCATTTATTACCCTCCATTTATCCCCTACCAATTTCTAATGCTTTCAAGGCCATAGATTTCGCTGAATTTAGTGCAGTAATGTTTGCTTCATAGCCCCTTGTTGCACTGATCATATCAACCATTTCTTTCACAATATCTACATTGGGTAGGCGTACATAACCTTTTTGTACCCCTTCTTGGATTGCATCAGGATGATCCGGGTTATAAACCAGCTTGAAAGGTGATTTATCTTCTACAATCTTTTCTACTTTAACACCTTGTTGTATAGCCAGCTCTTTTTTTAAAGTATTTTCAAAACTTCGATAAGGTGAAAATACAACCATTTTCCTTCTATAGGGGCCACCTTGAGATGTCCTGGTAGTCTCTGCATTAGAAATATTATCAGCTATTACATCCATTCGCATCCGTTCGGCCGATAAACCCGATGCACTAATTCTAAAAGTTGTAAAAATAGACATATAAATCATCTACCTCCTCTAATTACAGACCGAAGCATTGAAAACTTTTTATTAATTGTTTGAGATAAAACATTAAATTTCACTGTGTTTTCAGATAAAATTGCCAACTCTAAATCAATATCAACATTGTTACCATCAGTTCTCAAAACCGATGTATCCCTAGTAATTGTTGGTTTGATTTCCCAGTAATTATTTTTATTAAAACTTATATGTCTAGGATTAGTAGTCTTTAAAGAAAGACTGTCAAACTTTTTATCTAAATAGTTAGCAAGTTCTTCTTCAAAATTTACCACCTGTCTTTTATAATTGGGAGTATTTATATTGGCAATATTGTTGGAAACTGTCTTGTGCCTTAAAGATGTTGCGTCTAAAGAGTTTTTTAATATACCCATGGTCTGATTTTGCAAAAAGGCCTTACTCATAAATAATCCCTCCCAAATTGACATAGTTTACCGAATTTCTATATTTTATTATTCGATGTGACTGAAAAAAACCCTTTTTCGACAAGTGAATTTAAGGAAAAAATAAAAAAACCCCAGTTTTTACTGGGGTTAGCAAAAAATTAAATTTATTATTTAAGTTTTTCCAGTTCATCTAATAAGTTTTCATTGAGAACTCTAATATAAGTTCCCTTCATGCCTAGAGATTTGGATTCAATAACTCCTGCACTTTCAAACTTTCGCAAAGCATTAACAATCACTGACCTAGTAATACCCACTCGATCGGCAATTTTGCTTGCAACTAATAGACCTTCAGGTCCATCCAATTCAGCAAAGATATGTTCAATAGCTTCAAGTTCAGAGTAAGACAATGTTCCAATAGCAATTTGAACAGCTGCTTTGCGTCTCGCTTCCTCTTCAATCTTTTCAGTTTTAGCCCTTAATATTTCCATTCCTACAACAGTTGCTCCATATTCTGCTAAAATTAAGTCAGGTTCTGTAAACTCGTCATTAAATTTAGCTAAAAGTAAAGTGCCTTGTCTTTCACCACCACCCATTATAGGAACTATAGTTGTAATTTTGCCACCAAACTCACAACCCTCAGGTCCTTCAAATACACATTTATTCTTATCTGATTTAATATTAGCTTGGGTTTGAGTAGCTCGCAATAAGTTCTCATTGTATTCTTCAGGAAATCTTTCGGTTCGACCAATTATATCTTCAATAGTCTCACATTGAAAACCTTCAACAAAAGAAAACCCTAATACTTTCCCCCTGCGACCTACAATATAAACATTACATTCAATCATATTACTTAATACCCTAGAAATTTCTTTAAAATCTACTGGATTACCTGCACTTTTTTGTAATAGTCTGTTTAAAGTACGGGTCTTTTCCAGGAGTGTTTTCATTTTTTTCCTCCTTTCTTTTACTAAAGAATATAACTACTAAGATCTTTGCTGGTAACTATATCTTTTAGTTTATTTTGTACATATTTTTTGTCAATAATAAATTTGTCAGTTTTTATTTCCGGAGCGGAAAACAGGATGTCTTCTAAAAGTTTTTCCAATATGGTGTGTAATCTCCTGGCACCTATGTTTTCAGTCTGGTCGTTTACAGTATACGCAATATCTGCGATTTCATCAATAGCATTTTCAGTAAATTCTAATAAAACATCCTCAGTTTTTAATAAATTGATATACTGTTTAAGTAATGAATTATGAGGCTCCTTTAAAATTCTGCGCAGGTCATCTTTTGTTAAACTTTCCAACTCCACCCGAATAGGAAATCTTCCCTGAAGCTCCGGGATAAGATCAGAAGGTTTAACTAAATGAAAAGCTCCAGCAGCAATAAATAAGATATGATCAGTTTTTATATTACCATATTTAGTAGTAACTGTACTACCTTCCACTATAGGAAGAATATCTCTTTGCACCCCTTCCCGGGATACATCAGGACCATAATTTCCAGTTTTAGCCGCTATTTTATCTATTTCATCCAAAAAAATTATACCTGTATTCTCTGCCCTTTTTAAGGCTTCTTGTTTTACTTCCTCCATATCTATCAATTTTTGTGCTTCTTGGTGGGTAAGTATTTTTCGGGCCTGACATACTTTAACCCTTCTTCGTTTGGTCTTTTTTGGCAAAAAATTATTAAACATTTCATTAAAATTTATACCCACTTCATCCATACCTAAGTTAGAAAACATATCAACCATGGAGGCATTATTTTCTTCTACCTCTATTTCTACATATTCTTCTTCCAGTTCAAATCGACGCAGTTTTTCTTTTATGATTGCCCGTTTTTCTTTTATAAATTTTTCCTCTTCTTTTTCATCATTTTCTAATTTTTCCTTATTACTTCCACTTTGACCAAAAAAAGCTTCTAAAGGATTATAAACTTTAGCCTTCTTTTGGGGCAAAGGGGCAAGCAGATCTAAAAGTCGATCTTCTGCCAGTTCTGCAGCTTTTATCTTTACTTCCTCCATTTTTTCCTGGTTAACCATTCTTACTGTTACTTCAACTAAATCCCTAACCATAGATTCTACATCTCTACCCACATAGCCAATTTCTGTGAATTTTGTCGCTTCAACTTTTACAAAGGGAGCTTTAACTAATTTGGCTAGACGCCTCGCAATTTCAGTTTTCCCAACTCCGGTAGGACCGATCATAATAATATTTTTGGGACTAATTTCTTCTTGTAATTCAGAAGATAGTTTACTACGCCTGTACCTGTTTCGTAATGCAATAGCAACACTTTTTTTGGCTTTAGTTTGTCCAATTATATATTTATCTAATTCTTGAACAATTTCTTGAGGTGTTAAATTTTCCACACATTGACCTCCTTTACAATTCTTCTACGGTTATATTATGGTTGGTATAAACACAAATGGAAGCTGCAATTTCCAATGATTTTTGAACAATTTCCGTAGGACTAAGTTCTGTATTATCTTTTAAGGCCCTGGCTGCCGCTAGGGCAAAGGACCCTCCAGAACCAATAGCAACTACACCATCATCAGGTTCTATAACTTCACCATTACCTGATAAAACCAGTATTGCCTCCTTATCAGCAACAATAAGCATTGCCTCTAATCTCCGTAAAACTTTATCAGAACGCCACTCTTTAGCCAATTCTACAGCAGCTTTTTTCAAATTGCCGTGATTTTCTTCAATTTTCCCTTCAAATTTTTCAAATAATGTAAAGGCATCTGCAACTGAACCTGCAAAACCTGCAACAACATTTCCATTATATAGTTTTCTAACTTTTTTTGCTTGATGTTTCATAATTGTATTTTGTCCAAAAGTCACCTGCCCGTCTCCAGCCATAGCTACTTTTTTATCTTTTTTTACTGCCACAATGGTTGTAGCATGAAAAAACATAAAATTCCCCCTTTATGCCCGCGGATGAGTATTTTTATAGATTTTTTGAATTCTGGCTTTAGAAACATGAGTATAAATCTGAGTTGTTGATAAATTAACATGGCCTAAAAGTTCTTGCACTACCCGCAAATCAGCACCATTATCCAGTAAATGGGTAGCAAAGGTATGTCTAAAAACATGGGGACTTACTTTAAGACTTAAAGCAGCTTTTTTTACATATTTGTCAACTATATAGCGAATACCTCTGGTTGTTAACCTTTTACCCTGATGATTTAAGAATAAAACATTTTGAGAATTTCCTTTGTCAAGTAGCGAACGACTAGAAGATAAATAAGTTTCTAAAGCTTTAATTGCTTTGCTTCCTAATGGCACTATTCTTTCTTTACTTCCTTTCCCCATTACTTTCACGCACTGATATTCAGGATAAAGATCATTGATATTTAAAGAAACAAGTTCTGATACCCGTAATCCTGAACTATAAAAAAGTTCAAATATTGCTTTATCTCTAATAGTTAATGGATCAGTCTCAATAAAAGTTTCTTCCAAAAATGATGTGATCTCCCTTTGATTTAGGACTACAGGAATCTTTTTTGATTTTTTAGGAGAACTAACCGACTTGGCCGGATTATTATTTAGATATTTACTTTTTTTTAAAAATTTAAAAAAAGATCTAATAGTAGTAAGTTTACGGGCTATTGTTGACCTGGTCAATCCATTTGCTTGTAAATAGGCAAGATATTTCCTTATATCCAAATTAGTAATTTCTACTAATTTTTTTTGTTCTGCAAAGAACCCATAAAATTGCTGTAAATCCTTACGGTATGCTACTAAAGTATGGGGAGAGTATCCTTTTTCTATTGATAAATATTCTAAAAAATCATCTATGCTCACCAATTCCTCTCTCCTTTATAAACTCCTTTAAGCTCAGTAGTGCCCGTTGGGAAATTTGTTTGTTTTTTTCCCTCTTATTTTTTATTTTTTTATTTAAAGCCGGCAATAGACCAAAATTAATATTCATAGGTTGAAATGTTTTACTTTCTGCTTTTGTAATATACTTCATTAGACTACCTATAGCCGTACTTTGAGGAAAACGAATCAGATTTTTGCCTTGGATAAACCTCCCAGCATTTATGCCTGCTACTAAGCCACCGGTTGCCGATTCCACATAACCTTCCACACCGGTTATTTGCCCAGCAAAGAAAATATGAGGTTTTTCTTTCAACTGTCCCGTTTCCTCTAAAACCTTGGGAGAGTTTATAAATGTATTCCGGTGCATAACTCCATAACGAACAAATTCTGCATTTTCTAACCCTGGTATAAGACTAAAAACTCTTTTTTGCTCACCCCATTTCAGACGAGTCTGGAATCCTACCATGTTTAATAAAGTGCCTTCTTTATTATCTTTACGCAATTGGACAACCGCATAAGGCTGTAGCTTTGTTTTAGGATCAATTAAACCTACAGGCTTTAACGGCCCGAATAGAAGTGTTTCTTTACCTCTACTGGCCATTACTTCTACAGGCATACATCCTTCAAAAAATATTTGTTTTTCAAAAGTTTCTAAAGGATGTAATTGGGCATTTATTAATTGATAATAAAAATTCTCATACTCATCTTTCGTCATGGGGCAGTTTAAATAATCAGCATCACCTTTGTTATATCTTGATGCCCAGAAAGCTTTTTCATAATTAATAGATTCAGCAGTTACAATAGGAGCTGCAGCATCATAAAAATAAAAATAATCTTCCCCAGTTAGCTTTTTTATGATTTCTGCCATTTTTCCTTCAGTTAACGGCCCAGTTGCAATTACATATACTGTATCATTTTCTAGGTGAGTGACTTCTCTACGATACACATTTATTAACGGGTGATTACTCAATTTTTCCGTAAGACACCTGGCAAATTCCTCTCTATCTACAGCTAGGGCCCCACCCGCGGGAATTTTATGCAAATCAGCACATTCCATAAAAATAGAATTACAAATCCTTAATTCTTCCTTTAAGAGTCCTACAGCATTTTCAAGACCTGCTCCTCTTAAAGAATTACTACAAACTAATTCACCAAAAAATTGTGTTTTATGAGCTGGAGTAGTTTTATATGGACGCATTTCAAATAAATTTACATTTATACCCTGCTGTGCAATTTGCCAGGCTGCTTCACATCCTGCCAAACCTGCACCAACTACTGTAATACTCGGAACCACATTTTATTCCCCCTTGTTAGCCTTTACTTCATAATGGCAATCTTTATTACTACAAACTTTTCTTTTACCTTTCCGGGTATTTTTCTCTAATAGAAAACTATTACATTGGGGACATTGTTCATTTAAAGGTTTTTCCCAGCTTACAAAATCACACTCAGGATAACCATCACATCCATAAAAAGTTCTACCTTTTTTACTACGCCGGATTACAATTTGACCTTCTTTACATTTGGGACAATTTACTCCCACTTCTTCCAATAAAGGTTTAGTGTTCCTACATTCAGGGAAACCGGGGCAAGCTAAAAATTTACCATATCTTCCAAATTTGACAACAAAATTACGTCCACACTTTTCGCAAGCCTCATCGGAAACTTCCTCTTGAACTTCAATTTTACCTATTTCTTGGTCAGCATGTCTTAATTCTTTTTCAAACCCGGTATAAAACTCTTTCAGTACATTCTTCCAATAGATATTTCCCTCTTCAATTTCGTCTAATTTATTTTCCATGCTGGCAGTAAATTCAACATCAACAATATCGGGAAAATATTCTTTTAACAATTCAATAACAACAAACCCTAATTCTGTTGGAAAGAACTGTTTGTTTTCCCTGACTACATAGCCTCGAGATAAAATGGTATCAATTGTAGGAGCATAGGTACTGGGACGCCCTATTCCTTTTTCTTCCAGAGTTTTGACGAGAGTTGCTTCAGTATATCGGGCCGGAGGTTGGGTAAAGTGTTGTTTAGGTTCCAATTTGGCAAGACTTAAATCCTGTCCTTCATTAACGAGAGCTAAAGGTCCTTCTAATTCTTCTTCTTCATCTTTACCTTCAATATAGACCTCCATGAATCCCTTGAAGACAATAACCGAACCTGATGCACTAAATTGATAATTATCAGCACCAATTAATACTGTTGTTTGTTCCAGAGTAGCCTGGGCCATTTGACTAGCCAGGAAACGTTCCCAGATCAGTTTATAAAGCTTATATTGATCTCTGGTCAAAAAGGATTTTAATCCATCAGGTTCTCTAATTATAGAGGTAGGTCGGATAGCCTCATGAGCATTTTGCGTATTACCTTTATTTTTGAAAATACGTGGTTTTTCTGGTAAATAATTTTTTCCGAATTTACCTAATACATATTTCCTAGCTTCTTCCTGGGCAACTTCCGATATCCGTGTTGAATCAGTTCTGATATAAGTTACCAAACCTACTGTGCCTTCATTACCAATATCTATACCTTCATATAACTGCTGGGCAATACGCATAGTTTTCTTGGCTGTAAAATTTAGCTTACGATATGCTTCTTGCTGCAAACTGCTGGTTGTAAAAGGTGCTGCAGGATTACGGTGTTTTTTTTGCTTTTTCACTTGATTGACAAGAAACTTTTTACCTTTTAAGTCTTTTAAAATTTGGTCCATTTGTTCTTTATTTTTAATTTCAATTTTTTTGTCATCTTTTTTTATTAATTTAGCTTCAATAATTTTTTTACTGGGGAGTGTTAATTTTGCCAGTAATGACCAATATTCTTCCGGAATAAATTCTTTTATTTCTTCTTCCCGTTCACAAATTAACCTGACAGCTACTGATTGCACTCTACCTGCACTAAGACCTTTTTTAACTTTGCGCCATAATAATGGGCTTAAGTTATAACCTACTAACCGATCTAAAACCCTTCTAGCTTGTTGTGATTCCACCCGGGGAATATCTATTTTTCTGGGATGTCTTATAGCATCCTTAATAGCGTCTTTGGTAATTTCATTAAACTCTATCCGGCATTTTTCATTTTCATCAATTTTTAAACTTTTCAATAAATGCCAAGCAATAGCCTCTCCTTCTCGATCGGGGTCAGGGGCTAATAATACTTTATTAGCTTTATTAGCTGCATTTCTTAATTCCTGTAATATTTCTCCTTTACCTCTAATGGTAATATATTTAACTTTAAAGTTGTCTTCCACATCTACACCAAACTGGCTTTTAGGTAAATCCCTTATATGCCCCAAGGAAGCTTTTACTTGATAATTCCTTCCTAAAAATTTTCCTATAGTTTTAGCTTTAGCAGGTGATTCCACAATTACTAAAGTTTTTTCCAAGATAACCACCTCAATTTAAACTGATAAATTTTCTTCCTGCTACCTGTTTAACCAGACCTTTTATTTCTAAAACACTTAAGGTTGAAAGAACGGTTTTTATCGAAAGTTTAGTATTTATTAATATATCCTCAATAGATGAAGGATGAGTACCTAAATTTTTTAAAATTTGATATTCCGTATCAGTTAATTTTATCTCAATATTGGATTCTCTAGTTTTAAATAATGACAATTGCCCAAATTCCTCAAAAATATCATTCACATTATCAATTAGTTTTGCTCCATCTTTAATCAAACGATGGGAACCTTTATATAAAGGGGTATTAATAGGACCGGGAACAGCAAATATTTCTTTCCCTTGTTCCAATCCAAACTCAGTAGTAATTAAAGACCCGCTATTTTCCCGTGCTTCAATAACTACAATCCCGTCCGCTAAACCACTTATAATTCTATTTCTCATTGGAAAATGAAATCTTAAAGGTTGTGTACCTAATGGAAATTCAGAAATAACAGCACTATTTCCTGCATTAAGTATTTGGTTAAATAATCGTTTATTTTCCCTGGGATAGACTATATCTACTGAACTACCTAAAACTGCAATTGTTCCGCCAATACCTTGTAAAGCTCCTTCATGACTACAAGCATCAATACCCCTAGCTAAACCACTTATTATTTGGACACCCTGGTTACTTAATTGGCAGGCCAAATCAAAAGCTACTTTTTTTCCATAAGGAGAAGCCTTACGAGCACCTACTATTGCTATGGCTAAGTTTTTTTCTTTTAAATGACCTTTTACATAAAGTAAGGGAGGAGGATCATAAATGTTTTTTAAGCGTTTAGGATATAAATTATCATAAATAGTAATTATTTCAACATTATGTTTAGCAATATTCATATATTCATCCCGAATGTTTATTCTTTCCCTTCCCAGCATCAATTCATTTGCCATTTCCTGGGAAATTTCAGGAAAATTTTTCTTAATCTCCCTAGGGGACATCTGCCAAAAATCATTACCATTAATTTTCCCCAGTATTTTTGAGAGTATTTTATTACCTTTATATCCCCAAATTTTTTGCACTAATGACCAGTAGATTACATCTCTCATAAACTACTCCTTAATTAATAATTTTCTATCCTTCCCATTTTCTTTATGTTTATTTATTTTTCCTGCTTATTCCAGCAAAGTGTTTTAACCAAAGGGGAAAAATCTTGATAGGATTGATTCACAGGGTAAAAAATATCTCCCATTTTCCTTATTCTGGTTTTTATGTTGAAAATATTAAAGGTCCTAAAATCAACCCCCTCTTTAATTTCTGTCCACGTAAGGGGAGTTGAAACCAAGGCCCCGGGAACAGGACGAACACTATATACAGAAGCCATTGTTTTACCATAGCCGTTTTGCAAATAGTCTAGATATACTTTACCTTTCCTTTTGGCCTTATTGAGCTCAGTAGTAACTAATTTTGGATATTGAGCTACTAATAAATTACATAAATATTTTAATGTTTTTCTTATTACTTCAAAAGAATATTTAGGTTCTATGGGAACATAAATATGCAAACCTTCGGAACCTGATGTTTTAGGATAACAACTAATATTTACAGTACTTAATATTTCCTTAATAATTAAAGCAACTTTTAATGTATCTGCAAATTTTGCAGGAGGTTCTGGATCTAAATCAAAAACTATTATATCAGGATTTTCTAAATGGGGTAATTTTGCTAACCAATGATGCAGCTCTATACAACCAAGGTTTATCAACCAAATTAATGTATCGGCATCATTACATAAAATCATTTGTCGTTTTTCAATATTTACTGTACTAATCCACTTCGGTGCATGAGCAGGACATTGTTTTTGATAAAAAAATTTTCCCTGAATACCATCGGGATATCTTTTCATAACAAATGGCCTGTTGATTAAATGGGGTAAAATATATTCCGCTAATTCCAAATAAAATTCTATCAGATCTCCTTTATATATTTTTTCTTGAGGCCAAAAAACCTTATTAATATTACTAATTTTTATTTTTTGTTTTGCAACATTTACCAACATATCTATACATTCCCTCTAAAAATACATTCTAACCTCATTATTACCAAAAGTATAGAAAAAGTTCAAAAAAAAAGAACCATAAATCATGGTTCTTTAATATCTTCCCCACATTCTATACAATATAATAAATTACTGGCATCTACATAGTCACAATCTTTACAATCATCTTTTTTCTCTACAACACCGTATTTTACATATTCTTGTTCAAACTTTTGGAGTTCTCTTTTGCATTTACTACACCTGTAAACCAATAAAGACCCTCCTTTTATTTACATTTGCTACTATCATTTTAAATGAAAAAAATAACACAAACAATAAGTTTGTGTTATTTAAATATTTATTTCTTCCTCAATTCCTAGTATTTCACACTTAAAGCCCACTTGGGAAACCTTTTCTTTGAAAATTTCAGGGTCTTGTTTTATTACATCAAAGGTATTATAATGCATGGGAACAACAAGTTGGGGATTAAGCATCTTAACCGCTTCAACGGCATCATCAATACCCATAACAAAATTATCTCCAATGGGTAGTAAGGCAGCATCTAGTTTATTCAACCGTCCAATTAATTCCATATCTCCAAATAAACCGGTATCACCAGCATGATAAACAGTTTTTTCGTCCATAGTAATAAGGAATCCACAGGGGTTACCGGCATACTGGATAGAACTTCCTTCAATAACAGCCGAACCATGCCAAGCAGGTGTAAGTTTTACTTTACCAAATTCAAATTGGTGAGAGCCACCAATATGCATTGGATGAACTTCAGCCCCTTTAGATTGACAATACATAGCTAACTCAAATGGTGCAATAATTAAAGCTCTGGTTCTTTTAGCTATAGATAAAGCATCCCCTAAATGGTCTCCATGGCCATGGGTTAATAGAATGGCATCTACATCCACTTGGTCTTCTTTTATTTTAGCTAATGGATTACCTGATAAAAAAGGGTCTATAAGAATTTTTTTTCCATCACTTTCCAGTGTAAAACAGGCATGGCCGTGAAATTTAATTTTCATATGTACTACCTCCTTTTTTATCAATTCAACAAAAGCTCCTTTCCGAAGAAAGGTCGATTCTGTTGAAATATAATAACGAAAATTATGTTATAAACATCTGTTAAAACATAATCTCTTATTTATTATAAAACAAGGAGAAATATTGGTCAATATTTCCAAATATGTATGTGATTTTACTCAGACCTACCCTGGATCTCTTCTTCCAATGTTGCTTCCAGGGTCTCTTTCCATTCTTCAAAAATCCTTTGTTTTCTGTTCTTTTTCTCTTTTCTTATAAATTCCTCCAAAAAATAAAGTTGATTGCTTTCTAATTGCTTGATTTGCTCTTTAATTGCCTCAAGCTGTTCATCTTCATAAATTAACCTAATTAACACAGCTTTCCGCTCCTTTTTGCCTAAATTTCTAAAAACTACTTAACTTCAATTCGGCAAAAAAGAAAAAAAGCCTTTATGTAATTTAAGGCTGAGTTGTAAATAAATATGATTAATTACTAAAACCTGGAGAATATTTAATTTAGCAGCTACTTTTTTAGGTTAAATCACTAGCGTTGCATAAAATATTTCCTCAAGAAGCAAAGGCTGAATTGAACTCGTTTAGTTTCATCTGCCATCACCTGTCTTACAGTTGCTAAGTAAATGCTCTCATGATCTATGCGTCTTCGCCCTTTCGAACTTTGCTTGTGTTTATTATAAAGTTTTTGGACAAAAGCGGTGAATGGTTCTAAAAGCAAGTGTGAAATAACCTTTTAATGGTTAAAAGCGGTTCCTGATAGCCTGTTTTTAGCTTCAGCAGTATCAATAAACAGTACGTGGCAAGAGCTATCAGCAACTGATTTTCTACAGCCTTTGGGCTTAAACTGTGATAAGAGGTACAGTGTTCCCCCCATAAGGCATTACTATTATTTTTTGATTGTTTTTGTTTATATCAATTACTTTGAGAGCTTCATCTAAAGTGTTAGCTGGGATGATACCCATGGGATTAACCAAACTAGGTTCGATAGTAGAGCAAAGAACAACTTGTGTTTTTTGAGCTACTTCTACAGCTGCGTAAAAGATATAGCCGGGGATGGTGAAATTTTTTCTCAATTCCGGGTCCAGCTTTCCTTCTTTTAAATGTTTACTCCAGCTAAAGAAGGCATCAGCACCTGCTCCTTCCCTACATTCCGCCAGAAGTAGAATGGTTCCACCGGGTTTTACTGCTAAAGCAGCATTAAATAAAGTTTTAGTTGACTGGTAAAGGGAAATATCTTTAGGATAACCTCCACAACTAACAATAACCAGATCCGCTTTTTCATCTAAGGGAACACCATATTTTTCATCTGCCCATTTACAACCTTCTTCCCAGGCCTTTAACCAGTGTCCGCAGAAAAGTTTAGCAATATTCCCTTTACTATCTATAACAGCATTAATTAAAAATTCAGGTTCTACTAGTTTTGTACAGTCAATCATATCTAGATGAAGAGGATTAGTATTAGTAGTTCCTACACCTATCAATGGATTGGAACGCTCAGCTTCTGGGTCTAAGGCGTGAAGATGATTTTGAGCAATGGTTTTACGGCTGGCTACACCGGGAACAATTGATTTTCTACCGCCACCAAAACCTGCCATTAAATGATGGACAATACCGCCGGTAAGAATAACTTTTCTTTCTACTAGAAGTTTATTTATTTCAACTTCCGTTCCCCGTGGAGTTTTTCCTAAATAAACCATTTTTGATGTATCACAGTTGTGATCTATTACTTCTAAACGATCATACATTTCTTTTCCTACAATTTTCATTTTTTCTTCAGGTGTTTCTTCTCTATGAGTACCTGTTGCAATTAATACGATAATGTCTTTATCTGGTATACCTAATTTATTTAATCTCTCGACGATAAAGGGTAAAAACTGGTCAAGCTTTATCCAGAGCCTGGTTATATCACTGGCCACTATAACGATCTTATCACCTTTAACAAATAACTGATTGAATGGTTTAGAACCTATAGGATTGTCTAAACAATTATTCACTTCCTTTTCCATATCAGTGATGGATTCAATTTCTTTTGATTGTAATACTCTGTAAATATTTTGTTTAGGTAGATTGAGTTCTAAATACTTATCACCATATTTTAATTTAAAAGTTTCATACATCTCTATTTCCTCCTAAAATAAAACACCCAAACCAAGGGTGCTAATTATTAATTTAGCTAATACTGGTTACTATACTGTCATCCAAAATTAAATCTTAATTAATTATAACTTATTTTAAAGACAAATAGAAAATAATTGTTAATTTATTTTAAATAATATTTATTTTCTACAATAAATTTATATATAACCTTCCAGGCCTTGTTTTTTTACTTCATCTGTTATATCTCTTAAAATCTTTTTAATACCATCTTTATTTTGTTTATGCAGAATATTATTTTTTTCAATTACCAAACAGCAAAAAATTAGCGTTGGTAGGTTATATTTTTGAAAAATATCAGAGTTTCTTTTTATTTCTACTGTAATCTTTTCTTTTATCTTTTCTTTTTCTGCGAATAATTCCTTGGTTACAGCAGTATTGGGGTATCTTTTGTCCAAAACGGCAAAAAAAACTTCTTTATCAGAATAATTTGGATGGAGTTCTTTTATTTCTAAATAGCGTTTAATTACACGATTTAATGTTTTTTTCCAGCTGCCTGTAAATCTTAGAATAACATAGACCAGTAAAAAGGTTACTCCAATAATAGTTAAAAATCTAAATAAAAATGTTAGAGACATAAAAACCTCCTTACAAAATTGTTATGAAAAATAATTAAACAATTAATTACTTTTTCCTTCAAAAAAAAAGGAAATAGTCAAAAGCTGTAAAAATTATAAATAATTAATGATAAAATTTTTTTATTACGGAGGATCTTATGTTAGCAAAAGTAAAAAGCTGTAGTCTTATCGGTTTATCTGTGCATGAAATAGAAGTTGAAGTTGATGCAGCTGGTGGGCTTCCGGCCTGGGATATTGTAGGCTTACCGGATACAGCGGTTAAAGAAAGTAAAGAAAGGGTTAGAACAGCTATCAAGAATTCGGGTTTTGATTTTCCTCCTCGGAGAATTGTTGTGAATTTAGCTCCTGCCCATATTAAAAAAGAAGGACCCAGTTTTGACTTACCCATTGCCTTGGCAATTTTAGCAGCTACTAATCAAATTGAAAAGGAAAAATTAGAGGATACACTAGTAGTGGGTGAATTAGGTTTAGATGGAGGATTAAGAAAGGTAAAGGGAGTATTACCTATTTCCCTATATACATCCCAAAGTAATCTAAAATTAATTGTGCCTAGTGAAAACGGTCTGGAAGGAGCCATAGGTGGTACTAAGACTTATAGTTTTAATACGTTGAAAGAAGTGATAAATTTTCTTAAATTAGCGGAAAACTATGAACCTATCAAACCCCCTAAATTAGACGAGGTTCTCCAAGAGGATCTGGTCTTGGAATATAATTTAAAAAATGTGAAAGCTCAAAGAGAAGCCAAAAGAGCATTAGAAGTAGCAGCAGCGGGTAGTCACAATGTGATTATGGTTGGTTCTCCTGGCTCTGGTAAAACCATGTTAGCCAGATGCTTGCCCGGAATAATGCCCTCTTTAACCTTTGAGGAGTGTTTAGAAATAACTAAGATCTATAGTGTTGCCGGGCTTTTACCCGGTAACCAGCCTGTAATTAATAAAAGACCCTTTAGAGCACCCCACCATAGTGCTTCCCAGGCCAGTATCGTTGGTGGAGGGAGGGTTCCTGGCCCGGGAGAAGTTAGTCTCAGTTATCATGGTGTTTTGTTTATGGATGAGCTCCCCGAGTATAATAAAGATGTATTGGAAGCTTTGCGTCAGCCTTTAGAAGAAGGTAAAGTAACTGTATCCAGGGTTGCTGCCCAGCTAACCTATCCTGCCAAATTCATTCTGGTAGCAGCAATGAATCCCTGTCCGTGCGGCTATTATGGGGATGATATCAAAGAATGCACCTGTACTCCCTATCAGGTTCAAAAATATCGTAATAAAGTTTCTGGTCCACTTATGGATAGAATAGATATTCAACTGGAAATACCTCGCTTAGAGTTTAGCGAGCTGCAATCAGATATTGAAGAGGAGGATAGTCTTAGCGTTAGAAAAAGAGTGGAAAGGGCTAGGGCAGTACAATTGGCAAGATTTAATTATAGCAATGCTTTCATGAAAAGCCAGGATGTCAAAAAATACTGCAAACTGGATAAAGAAGGTAAAGAGCTATTAAGAGAAGCCTTTAACCGTCTGGGTTTAAGTGCTCGAGCCCACGACAGGATCTTAAAAGTAGCCAGGACTATTGCCGATCTAGAAGGAGTTGAAAATATCTCTGTAAGCCACTTGGCTGAAGCTATCCAGTATAGGGCATTAGATAGAAATATAATTAGTAACTTTGCTATTTAACCTCACTAACGTTGCATAAATAAATTTTCTGTTTGTCAAGTGGAAAAATGGTGGATTTATCTTATTAAATAATCCTACTGTAAAGTGAAATTTTTTTTACAATTTATAGTAGGATTATTCTTTACTATCTTCTATTTTAATGTGATAATATTTTGCTTTTTCACCTATATTAATTTGTGAACTACAATTTGACATTTCCTGGCATCTAAACTGTATTTATATTTATCTTGAAATTTCATCGGTATTAAATGGTGAGCTTCAACAAAGTTATGATTTGTCCTTACTGATATAAAAGTTTTATGATTTGGATTAATTTCACATAGGTCCCAATCTTCTTCACCATTTTTATGTTCATGTTTTGAAACTGAGTATCTTTGTCACCAACAGACTGCCTTATTCTTATGTCCTTTAAAATGACATATAAAGAGTAACTGCCTGACAATTCTACTGGATCAACATTGAGCATTTTCATATACTTCCCGGTAACATTTTCCCTCTGCTATTTATGAAAAATTTTCTATCTAACAATTTCAACAGACAAAATAAAATGTATCCCTGGTACTTAACCCTATAGTCTAAACACCGGTCTTATTTCCCCAATGACTTCACCTCTAAAGTTCTTGACCTGGGGATAATAATAGGATTTTAATACTTTTTTATCTTCTTCGGTTAATACACCCAATAGATCTAAAACACGCAGGACAACAGGAGCTAAGGCTCGGGCCCCACCATCTTCAATTTTAACCGCTACTCCTAAGCCTTTTTCTGGTATCCCCAGGCAAAATACTGCTTATGTTCCATCTTTGGCAACTATTTTGGATTTCATCTGTTCAAGTAAAATGGTTGTAAAACGTCCTGATCCTGCCATTAAATGAGGATATTTTATCATCACCCTATTTAAAATCCGGCAAGCTTCCTGTCTATCTCCATTAAATTTTAAAGGTCTAACAAAATTTGCATAGGCTTGAGCCATGGCTTTAACAGACATACCAAATACAGGAACTCCACACCCATCAATACCAATTTTTATAACTTTTTTTGGTATTTCTGCCAAGTCAGCCATGGTTTCTAACATTATTTGCTGGACAGGATGGTCTAATAGATAATAATCATGTAAGCTTAAAAGTTTATAAACAGCAAGAGCTAACATACCGCCATGCTTACCGGAACAAGGACAGTGAACCGGTTCCGGTTTCCTATTTTCTAAGGCCAATTTACTTGCCGTTGGTTTATGTAAGGGATTGGTAATACCGCAAAGTAAATTTCCTTGGTTTAAACCTATTTTATCTAAAATACCCATTACCGCTTCCTGATGCTCAGCTTCCCCACTATGGGAAGCAGTAATAATGGCTAATTCTTTTTCCGAAAATTTAAAATAATTAGCTGTACCACTTTCTACCACAGGTAAAGCCTGAATAGGTTTAGCGGCAGAACGCATAAAGGTTTGGTAATCAGGATCACCCAGAGAGGCAACTACAGTTCCCTCTATGTCAACAACAACTACCACACCCCGGTGAATACTCTCAACCATATCTCCCCGGGTAACTTCTACCAATTTAATTGCTCCCATTTGTTAAATTTACTCCTTTCGTTCTCTGGCCATATGTATAAAAAATTCAAAAAGAGCCTTCAGTTGACTTTGTATGTCGATATCAACGAGTGACTTTACGGCTTATTGAGACTATATTTAAGGACTACTCACCAGTTCTATAGCTAAAGAATTTAATATTTCTTTGTACTGTTATTATAATAACTGACTACATATAGTACAAGCTCAATAAGTTACCTGACGTATTGTCTATAGATGAAACTAAAAAGCATTTTTGATAATTTCAATTTCCGGCTTTCCTTTCCCATTCCAGACAATACCAATAACATCAAAACGGCAGTTTTCTGTAGTTAATTTATTCTTTACTAAATAATATCGGGCAACATCCCTAATCTTCTTTTGTTTTTGACAGTTAACAGTTTCCTGGGGTAGTCCAAATTTATCAGTACTTTTAGAACGTACTTCTATGAAAACCAAAGTATTTTTATCCATAGCTATTAAATCTATTTCACCAATCTTGCATCTAAAATTCTGTTCTAATATTTTATACCCTAAGCTTTTTATTTTTCTTAAAGCTAACTGTTCTCCTTGTTTACCCAAATCTCTACTCATACCCAACATCCTTAAAAATATATTTATGTTTCTTTTCGCTTCGTGATATAAAAACCCTTTTAGTCTAATTACTATTTTCGCGAAAAGGTACTATTGATAAATACATAGATAAAAATAGGCTATGCAAAAAATGAATAATATAAAGGTAAAAAAAGACCGGGGTGGTAGACGTACATTTATACATCTGCCGCCTCGGTCTTATGAGTTTTTTAGCAGTTGTCTATATTAGAAAAATGTTTTAGCTACTTGAGTAGCCAAGTTAGTCAATGGTGTGGGATAAATACCTAAAAATAAAGTAATTATCATTGTAGCTAGTAATGTTATTTGCATACCCATAGGTACTTTTATAGGAGTATTTTCTTTGGGATCTTTTAAATACATAGCCTTGGCTACCAATAAGTAGTAATAAACAGATACCATGCTCATACCTAAGGCTACAAAGACCAACCACACATATCCCTGCTCCATTATAGCTTTAAAGAGCTGGAATTTACCTACAAAACCTACTAAAGGTGGAATACCTGCCAGTGATAACAAACTTACAAGCATCACGGCAGCCAAAAAGGGTGATCTTTTCCATAATCCATTGTAATCCTGGATTTCATCACTTCCTCCTGCCTGTGAAAAGGCTATTACAACACCGAATGCACCCATATTGCAAAATACATACATCAAAGCATAGAAAAGTGCAGCTGATACACCGACAGTGGAAAATGCAACTAAACCTAATAACATGTAACCAGCTTGAGCTACTCCAGAAAAAGCCAATAATCTCTTAATATTTTTCTGCGGAATAGCAACAAAATTACCTAATAATATTGTTAATACTGTGATAGCAATTATTACCGGCATCCATAATTCAACATTTCCCGGTAAGGCTTTTAGGAATACTCTCATGAATACCCCAAATGCAGCTCCTTTAGAGGCAACTGACAGTAAGGCAGTAACAGGAGTTGGCGCCCCTTCATAAACATCAGGTGTCCACATATGGAAAGGTACTGCAGATACTTTAAAACCAAAACCACTGATTAAAAATACTATACCTAAAAGCAACACTGGAGGAGTTTCACCCTGAGCAATATATTCCATTATCCCGTCAATATTAGTAGTTTTAGCTGCACCATAAACCAGTGTTAAACCATATAAAAGCACACCAGAGGAAAAAGCACTGAGTAAAAGATATTTAATTGCAGCTTCCGTTGCTCTAAAAATACGTTTACCAAAGCCAACTAGAATAATAAAGGAAATTGTCATAAGTTCTAAAGCTACATAAAGGGTGATAAAATCCCCGGCAGAAACCAAGGTCATCATACCTAAAGTAGCAAATAGAACTAAAAAGCAAAACTCACCAACAAATCCGGTAATAAACTTCTCAACATACTGTACACCCATGATTATAGCCATTAAGGATGATAAAACAACCAGCATTTTTAGAAAAGACCCAAAAGCATCCACAACATACATTCCATTAAATAAAGTGCCTTGGACATCTATCATTAAATATAAAATAACCAGAGTTGTAATCAATCCAAAGACAGATAAATAGGCTAAACCTTTTTTCTGGTCCTTAGGAACAAGGAGGGAAATAATCATTACCACAAAAGCTAAACCGGTAACTACTAATTCTGGTGTAATTAATGTTAGATTAACTCCCATTAGAACATCCCTCCTATCTTAAGTGTAGACAAGTATTCTTGCACAAATGGGTCGACACCATTATTAATAAGTTCCATTAAAAATGACGGGAAGAAACCTAAGAAAATTAAAACACCGCATAAAATAACAATGGGCACTAACTCAATACCTTTAGCATCTTGCAACTCATCCCATCTAGGATTCCGAGGTCCAAAGAATACTTTTTGGACAACTCTTAATACATAAACAGCAGTTATCACAATACCGGAAATAGCTAAAATAGCTAGAACCTGGTAAACTCTAAAAGCCCCAACGAAAATTGAAAACTCAGCAACAAAATTAACCAGTCCAGGTAAACCTAAGGAAGCTAAACCAGCTATAACAAAACCGGTAGCTACTCTTGGCATTTGATGGGCTAATCCACCGAAATCTGCAATCATCCTGGTATGAGCTTTATTATAAACATTACCAACCAGGGCAAAGAATAAGGCGGTCATGATACCATGGGCGAACATCTGAGCTACAGCACCATTTATACTTAAAGTATTTAAAGCAGCTATTCCTAATAACACATAACCCATATGACTAACACTGGAATAACCGATAACGAATTTTAAGTCTTTTTGCGCCATAGCTACCATAGCCCCGTAAACTACGTTAACAATACATAAAACAGCAATAAGCGGTGCCCAGAATTTAGCTCCTTCCGGGAACAAGAAAATACCAACCCTAACTAAACCATAGCCGCCAAGTTTCATAAGAACTCCAGCGTGGAGCATGCTTACCGCAGTAGGTGCCGCTACGTGACCATCAGGCGACCAGGTGTGGAGTGGCCACATAGGTACTAAAAATCCAAAACCGATCATCAACAAGAAGAAAGCAAATTTCTGAAAACCAACATCATAGGTATATTGGGTTAAAGTCTGGATATCAAAGGTATTAAGTCCTGTATATAAGTATACCCCGATTACAGCAATTAAAGCAAATGCACTGCCTACTAATAAGTATAACGTTAATTTCATAGCAGCATATTCTTTATTGGTACTACCCCAAACCCCTATCAGGATATACATGGGGATAACGGCAACTTCAAAGAACAAGTAGAAGAAAAATAAATCGGTTGTTAAGAATACTCCAAATACTCCCGCAACTAGCGCTAATAGGAATACAAAGAACTCTTTAGCCCTTTTTTCCATATCCCAGGAAGCAAAAACTCCCGTAAAGATTACAATAGCCGTTAATAAAACCAATGGTAGGCTGATACCATCCACCCCTAAGGCATAGACAACACCTAGTTCATCAATCCAGGGAATTTGTTCTACAAATTGAATCCCCCCTACAGATTGATCATAATTCACAAAGGCATACAGGGATAAGAGAACTGTAATACCAGTAGCTATTGCTGCCACTATTTTGATGATTTTATCTTCCTTTTCCGGAATGAAAAGGATTATTAAGACCCCAAGTACCGGTGCCAATAATATGCTTGAAAGTATTGGAAAACTCATTGTACACCTCCTACCACAGGTCCTGCCAGAAATAAGACAATTACCACAACTGCAGCGAAAATAACTAAACCATATGTTTGCAAGCTACCTGTATGAACATAACGCCCTTTAGCACCAATTGTCCGGGTCATCCAGGCAATACTATGGGCTATTCCGTCCACAATATAACGGTCACACCAGTTGAGTAATGCGGAAAGACCCAGAACGATTTTATCAAAAAACCATTGATAGAGCTCATCAATATACCATTTGTTATATAAAAACTTGTAAATAGGTGCAAACTGGTTGGCTATCTTTTCAGCTGAAATTGCTTTTTTAATGTAAACCAGCCAGGCTAGAAAGATACCTGCTAGAGCAATAAGAGTGGATGAACCCATAAGCATGATGTCAGGTTTGGGATGATGGGGTTCTCCAAAATAAACATAACTGGCAAAGCCGTGTTCCACAAAAGGAGCACCAATAAATCCACCAAAAATGGAAAATACGGCTAAAATCATTAACGGTACGGTCATAGTCCATGGAGATTCATGGGCATGATAATCACTTCGTTTTTCTCCAAAGAAGGCAAGGAAAATTAATCTAAACATGTAAAAGGCTGTTAAAAACGCTGTTACAGCAGCCAATACATAAAGAAGAGTATAGCCATTTTCTTTGGCAACCAATAAGATTTCATCTTTACTCCAGAACCCGGCAAAAGGTGGAATACCAGCGATAGCTAAACCTCCAATGACCATACAGGTACCGGTAATTTTCATTTCCTTAAAAACTCCACCCATCTCAAAAATATCCTGTTTATGCAGAGCATGGATCACACTACCTGCACATAAAAACATTAAAGCTTTGAAAAAGGCATGGGTTGTTAAATGAAACATACCAGCAGTCAAACTACCAACACCTATGGCCATTACCATATAACCTAATTGGCTTAGAGTAGAAAAGGCCAGGATTCTCTTGAAATCCCTCTGGGTAATAGCAATTGTTGCTGCAAAAAGTGCAGTCCAACCACCCAGATAAGCAACAACGGTCATGGCAGTAGTAGAACTGGCAAAAAGAATGAATCCACGGGCTAATAGATAAACACCGGCAGCAACCATTGTTGCAGCATGGATCAAAGCACTGACCGGTGTAGGACCTTCCATGGCATCAGGTAACCAGACATGTAAGGGAAACTGACCAGATTTACCAATCGGCCCTATAAAAACAAGGATACCAGCTAAAGTTAAAAATGCTAAATCAGAAGAGGAACTTATACCTTTAGCTAACTCTGCAAAATTAAAGGTACCGAAGTACAGGTACAAGATAATGATCCCAATCATAAAGCCAAAATCGGCAACCCTGTTAGTAATAAAAGCCTTTTTATTAGCTTGAGCTGCAGAATCTTTATAAAAGTAAAAACCTATTAACAAGTAAGAACTTAGACCTACTAATTCCCAAAAAACAAACATCTGGAAATAGTTATTAGCAATAACTAACCCTAACATAGAGAAAACGAAAAGGGCCAGATAGGAGAAAAATCTTGAAAAACCTGGATCACCATGCATATAACCAACAGAATAAACCATTACCAGGAGAGAAATAAAAGTTACTACAAATAACATACCGGCGGTTAGCGGGTCAATTAATGCCCCCATTTCGATAAATAAGCCATTCATATTAAGCCATGGGACAGCTTTTTCCAGAGGACTGTTCATAGTAATACTATGGTCGGTTAAAATAGTTTTAACAATATCTAAAGATAACCAAAAGGAAATAACCATACTGAAAATAGCTGTCAATGCACTAAGCATTTTAAATCTTTTAAATAAAAAGGTAATTAAAATAAAGGCAACTAAAGGAGCCAGGGGCACTAGCCAGATATAATTAAGTCCTATACTCTCTATCATATAAATCACCCCTTACCATTTGAGCCAATCTAAATTTTCTACAACAACTGAAGAACGGTCACGGTAAATGGCAATAACAATAGCCAAACCAACAGCAACTTCACAAGCGGCAACAACAATTACGAATATAGCGAATATTTGACCGGTTAAAACTTCAGGTGTTAAAAATTTAGTAAAAGCTACAAGATTTATATTTACAGCATTAAGCATTAATTCTATACAGATAAGTATAGCCACGGCATTCCTTTTTGATAAGGCCCCATATAAGCCAATGCAAAAAAGAATAGCACTTAATAACAAATAATGGTTTAAAGTAATCATTTAGGGTTTTTCACCTCTCTTGCAATAACAATTGCACCTACCATTGCCACGGTAAGTAGGATGGCTGCCAACTCAAAGGGTATAACATAATCAGCAAGAAGGATTTCTGCTAAATCCCCAATAGTATTTTCACTTAAAGCAGCGGTTTCTATGGACCATGGCGTACGGATAATAAAATATGAAATCACACCAAATAAGGTAGTAACTACTATAGCAGCAGTATATTTGTATTTTCCAAATAGATTGGTTTCTGCCATCTTACCATCACCACGGGTAATCAACATAATACCAAAGACAATCAAGATTGATATGGCTCCAGCATAAACTAAAACCTGAACCGCAGCCAAAAAATCGGCATGGAGGGTTAGATAAATACCTGCTATCCCTAAAAATGTTACAATTAAAGCTAACGCACTATGCACAATATTTGTAAAAAAAACAACTGATAAAGCAGAACCTAAAGTAATAAAGGACAATAACCAAAAAGCAATAACCTGATAATCCATTTATTCACCCTCCTTCCCCTCTGTTTCTTTCTTTTTATCTAGTTGAGCATAAGAAGAAGCAGGTGCAGAAAGGTTTTGATTATTAAATAAATCTAATTTTACTTTTTCTTTGAAATAAGTTGCAGTTTCAAATTCTTTGGTAAACCTTAAGCAATTTTTAGGGCAAGCCTCTACACACAAACCACAAAATAAGCAATAGGATTGATTAAGCTCATAACTTGCCAGTTGTCTTTTATTTTCTTCATTTTTTTTGGTAGTAAGTTTTATTGCCGAGTTAGGGCATGCCCTTTCACACAGACCACAGGCAATACACTCATTAACATCCAGCTGGAATCCACCCCTCCAGCGGGCAGCTAATTGGGGTTTTTCTTCCGGATATTTTTCTGTGACCTTTTTTTTGAAAATTATTTTTCCTGTCACACTTAGTCCCTTCAATAACCCTTTCCCGTACATTTTACCACCACCCCAATCCATTTTTATAGATATAGACACCTATTCCCGTTAAAAAGATATTAGCTAAAGACAGGGGTACTAAAAATTTCCAACCAAAATGCATTAACTGATCCACTCTAATTCTGGGGAAAGTCCAGCGAATCCAGATGAAAAACGAGAATAGTAAATGAGTTTTTATTAAAAACCAAACCCAACCTGGTAAGAATGGTCCCTGCCATCCCCCTAAAAACATAGTTACACCCATAGCGGAAACAATAAACAGGTTGCAGTACTCAGCCAGGAAGAACAATGCCCACTTCATACCTGAATATTCAGTGTAAATACCTGCTGTTAATTCCGATTCCCCTTCAGGTAAATCAAAGGGAGCCCTATTTGTCTCAGCAGTAGCTGCAATAATGTAGATTAAAAAGGCAATAGGTTGTAGCAATACAAACCAAACTTGAGATTGGGCTTCTACTATACCCTGTAATTGTAAAGTACCGGTTATAAGAACTACCCCCAGTAAAGAAAAGACTAGAGGAATTTCATAACTAACCATTTGGGCTACTGCCCGCATAGCACCTAGTAATGAGTACTTGTTATTGGAACCCCATCCACCCATAAAGATTGGAATTGTAGATAAAGAAGTCACAGCAATTAGATAGAAAACACCTAAATTTAAGTCAACTGCTGCCATTCCTTTACCAAAGGGAATAACTGCTAAAGCTAATACTGTTGGAACAAAAATGAATACAGGTGCCATTAAGTGTACAATTTTATCAGCCTCGCTGGGAACCACATCTTCTTTTGTTAGTAGTTTAATAGCATCAGCTATTGTCTGGAACCAACCATTAGGACCTAACCTGTTAGGACCGGGACGATACTGGATATATCCGGCCAGCTTTCTTTCCCACAAAACATAGAATAAAGCCGCTAGAGTACAAACACCCAGTATAGCTACCAGATAAACTACGGCCATACTAACCTCAACCCAAACAGGTGTAAAGCCCAAGGTGGCCAGAGTTTCTCTTATCCATTGAGCAATGTAAACAAAGATGTTATTTAAAAACTCCATGGTTATATCTCCTTTCCTACCCTAGGCATCAACTTCACCTAATACAAAATCAAAACTGGCTAAAATAGCAACTACATCAGCTACTTTATGACCGATAAATAATTCATCAAAAATAGATATATTATTAAAAGATGGTCTTCTAAAATGGACTCGATAGGGTTTAGGACTACCGTCACTTACTACATAACAACCCAATACCCCTTTAGGATTTTCCGTTTGATGATAAACATCACCTTGAGGAGGTTTTATCAATTTAGGTACTTTAGCCATTACTGGGCCTTCTGGTAAATCTTTATAAGCCTGTTTTATAATTTTAAAGCTTTCTTCTACTTCTCTCATTCTTACAACATATCTATCATAACAATCACCTGTTTCTCCAACAGGAATTTCAAAATCAAATCTATCATATATACTGTAAGGATTAATTACTCTCGTATCATGTTTAACACCAGAAGCTCTCAAATTAGGTCCTGTTAAACCATAATCCATAGCTTTTTCTGCACAAACAACACCAATA
The DNA here is from genome assembly GCA_030154225.1 of Clostridia bacterium. Lineage (GTDB taxonomy): Bacteria > Bacillota > Peptococcia > Peptococcales > BICA1-8 > JASKKI01. The sequence goes on from JASKKI010000001.1 coordinate 54,000, forward strand.
TTTTTTGTTCTGGCTTTAAAAATTTCATTATCATCAACTAGTTTATGGTAATCTTCAATAAACCGGGGAAAATCTGCAATAAACTTGTCTAAAGCCGGTATAAAATCGGGATGTAAATCTTGGGCAACACCACCGATACGCATATAGTTGAAAGTCATTCTGGCACCGGTAATATGACACATAAGATCTAGGATTTTTTCCCTTTCGATAAAAGGGTAGAAAACAGCAGATACCGCACCTAAATCCATAATATAGATACCAATACCTACCATATGACTGGCAATACGCATCAGTTCAGCTAAGATTACTCTAATATATTCAGCCCGTTCCGGAACTTCAATTTTCATCAATTTTTCTACAGTTTGCACATAAGCTAAATTATTACTGATACCTGCTAAATAATCTAACCTATCGGTATAAGGAATTACCTGGGGATATGTTCTATCCTCCATTAGTTTCTCAATTCCACGGTGTAGATATCCTACATGGGTTTTACTTCCTACACAGGTTTCGCCATCTAATTCCAGGACTACACGCAGCACCCCATGGGTACTAGGATGCTGAGGTCCAAAATTTACTGTGTATGTTTGTGTTTTCACTATTGTAACACCTCAACTCCCCTTTTACTTTCGACCACTTTTAGATACAAAATCTTTTCTTAATGGATGACCTTCAAAGCCTTCCCAGGTCAAAATTCTTTCCAGATTAGGATGATCTAAAAAAGTAATCCCCATCAGATCATATACTTCCCTTTCTAACCAGTTAGCTGTTGACCATAAACCTGTTATTGATTTAACCTGGGGATTTTCATGGTCTATTTTAACTTTTACCGTTAAATGGTCGGAGTTATCGAAACTAAATAACTGGTAAACCACTTCAAAATATTCTTTATAATCAACACTGGAAATATCAGCCAAAAAAGAAAAACCTTTTTCTTTTAAAAATTTCAGAACATCAACTATAATGTTAGCATTAACATAAATCTCTAAAGGTTTTTCTTCATTAAAATTAATTTTATCTCCAAACATATTAGCTAACATTTCTTGATAATTTTTATTATTTTCCATATTTCTTTAACCTCACCTTAGTCGGGGAATTAACCTTCTCTTTTAGCTGAAGCATACCATGTATTAATGCCTCAGGACGGGGAGGACACCCGGGAATATAAACATCCACTGGTACTATATCATCAGCACCGGGTACCACAGCATAAGAGTCAACAAAAGGTCCTCCGCTAATGGCACAATTACCCATAGCTATTACCCAGCGGGGTTCAGCCATTTGATGGTATAACCTCTCCACTGAAGGTCTCATCTTTTCCGAAATAGTACCGGCAACTATCATTACATCTGCCTGCCGGGGAGAGTTTCTAAAAACCTCGTAACCAAATCTTGAGATATCAAATCTGGCTTGAGTTGAACAAATCATTTCAATAGCACAGCACGCTAAACCGAACTGGAATGGCCACAAAGACCAACTTCTAGCCCAGTTAAAAATTTTGTCCAAAGATGTTAGTAGTATACCTTTTTCTTCCAGTTCTTCTTGAGTCATATAATCTTTTTCATTATCTACCGCCATTCTAAAGCACCTTCCTTCCAGGCATACCAAAAACCTATTATTAGAATAATTAAGAAAATAAACATCTCAATGATAGCAAAAAGTCCTAAGCTTTGAAATTTAACTGCCCAAGGATATAAGAAAATGGTTTCAATATCAAAAACTAAGAATACTAGTGCATATAAAAAATAACTTGTTTTAAATTGAACCCAAGCTGTACCTTGTGTCTTAATACCACATTCATAAGTTTCTAATTTTTCGGGATAAGGTCTATGTGGCTGCAATAGCCGGGATAAAATAATAGTAAAAGCCCCGAAAGCTAATGCTCCCAAAAAAAGTATGCCTATGATTGTATATTGAACCAGCATTTCTACCCCCCTTTCTTTGAATTAGGTTGTTATTTTTTTCTCATTTAAAACCATATTTAGACTACTTTTTCTTCTAATTTAACTGGTTTAAAAGATTTACGATGAATAGGGCAAGGACCATTTTCATTTAAGCATTGGATATGTTGCTTTGTTCCATAACCTTTGTTTGAAGAAAAGTAATACCCTGGATATAGTTTATCATATATATCCATAAGATTATCACGGTAAACCTTAGCAATAATTGAAGCGGCAGCTATTGAGGCACTAAGGCTATCTCCCTTTATAATACCCGATTGGGGTATTTTTATCAAAGGATTTTTTTTACCATCAATCAATGCATACTGGGGTAAAGACCCTAAAGAATAAAGTGCCAGATACATTGCATACCTTGTAGCCTCATGGATATTCATATCATCTATAGTCTGAGCATCGACCACTCCTACAGCCCAGGCTATAGCTATTTTTTTAATTTCTTCAGCTATCTGTTTGCGTTTTTTTTCATTAATTTTTTTAGAATCATTTAATCCGTCAATGATACAATATGGTGGCAAAATAACAGCACCAGCTACAACAGGACCTGCTAGCGGGCCTCTTCCTGCTTCATCAATACCAACTACATACTGGTAATTCTGTCGATAAAGGCCTTCTTCCAAATACCAAAGTTTTAGCAGTCTCTGTTTTTCTGTTGACTTTTTTGCCAACAGTGACTGGTATTTTTTTACTAACTTTTGTATGGATTTTCTTTTATCCTTATATAAATATTTTAAATAATTCAGCTTTTCATCATCATGGAGAGACTCCAAATATTCCTTAACTTCCTTAACAGAACTATTACTGGATATCATACTATTCCCCTATATATATATTAAATATCTTATAACATAACTGTTATTCTATTTTTTACCCTTAAATTCCTCCTAGTAATTTAGTGCTAGATTATTAATATATGAAATATATTAATCTATTTAATCTATGAAACAACAATTTAAATTCAGTAACCATAATTTAATTCTATTTTTCAAGGCAAAATCCTGCCTAGTAATAATTTACTATTATTTAATATATTTATAAATTATATATAACTTTATCATGAAAAAATTTCATGGTTTCTCCAGGCTTATTCTTCCTATTTTACCGTTTCTGAACTCGGTAACAATTATTCGGGAAATTTTAGTATAATCTATTTCTTTGCCGGGAAGTAAACATCCACGATTTTCAGCTATTTTATCCAAAATTCCTAAAGGTGGGTTTTTTAAATCATCAAAGGTAAGTTTAAATCTTTCCATTAAAAGTAGAGGATATTCCCCAATGAGAAATTCTATAAGTTTTAATGCAGCATCTCCTAAATCAAAAACATCATCACTAATAGCACCTGTTATTGCTAATCTAAAACCCACGTTGGGATCTTCAAATTTAGGCCAAAGAATTCCAGGGGTATCTAACAATTCTATATTGTTACCCAACCTGATCCATTGCTTCCCTCTGGTCACTCCTGGTTTATTGCCAGTTTTTGCAGCCTTTTTACCAACAATGTTATTAATAAAAGTACTTTTACCGACATTGGGTATACCCACCACCATACTACGAATTACCTGGTTTTTTATTCCTTTTTGTGCCCTTTGTTCTCTTTTTTCCCGGGTTAAATTAAGAAGGGCTTCTTTTAGAGCATTTAAAATATTTCCTTTTTGTAAGGTTGAATTAAACTTTAAAGCTTTATACTGTACTTTTTGATTAAAATATTCAATCCAGGTATCTGTCACTTTTTCATCAGCTAAGTCTTCTTTATTTAAAATGATAACACGTGGTTTATGTACAACTATTTGATTAATTAGAGGATTTCTACTGCTTTCGGGTATTCTTGCATCAACCAGTTCAATAACTACATCAACCAATTTAAGCTGTTCTTGTATTAATCTCTTAGTTTTTGCCATATGTCCAGGGAACCATTGAACATACACTAGTTGACCCTCCCCATTCTTCCTAGCGGCCAGTAAATAAACTGTGCTTTACCTATTAATAAATCTTCTTCTACAAATCCCCATACACGACTATCGCTACTATTATTACGATTATCTCCCATCATAAAATAGTTTCCTTCTGGCACTTGTATCGGACCAAAATCACCAAATTTTAATCCCTCTGGTAAATATGATTCCTCTACTAAAATATCATTTATGTAAAGTTTACTATTTATAATTTGTATTTTTTCCCCAGGTAAACCTATTAATCTTTTAACATAGTCCTTTTTAGGATCTAAAGGATATTTAAAAACTACTACATCTCCCCTTTGTGGTTCATTAAACCAGTAGGAAAACCGCGTAACAATTATCCTGTCATTAATTAATAATGTTGGTTCCATGGAACGTGATGGTATCCAAAAGAATTGAAATAAAAATGTTCGAATTATTAATGCTAAAATAATTGCTATTATAACAGATTCCAACAATTCTTTAAATGCCAGTGCATACCTCTTATCAGCCACTTATCTCCCTCCTTATAACGTTTACCGGTCCCTAGATTTTAGTTTAATCTATTTGATTCTCACTTTATCCACCTGTAGCTAATTATACTTTATTTTAATACAAAAAAGGACTGAGTATTCAGTCCTAGTATTATTTGCGTAAGTCTTTAATTCTCGCGGCTTTACCGGATCTTCCTCTTAAGTAATATAGTTTTGCTCTTCTCACACGACCTCTACGTAACACCGTAATTTTATCAATGCGAGGAGAGTGAAGTGGAAAACAACGCTCAACTGCAACACCATAGGCAACACGACGAACTGTAAAAGTTTCGCTTAAACCAGAACCACGACGTTTAATCACTATACCTTCAAAAGCCTGGATACGTTCTCTGTTACCTTCTACAACCTTTACATCTACTCGTACAGTATCACCTGGTTTAAAATCAGGAATATCTTTTTTTAATTGTTCGCTTTCAATAGTTCTAATGATATCCACGGGAATTTCCCTCCTTCCTCTCTAGACGTTCATATCTTACCTTTTAATTAAGACAGCGGACCGCCCTTTTTCAACACCGTTGGCAATTATATCATAAATATTAGAAATATACAAGGCCTACCACCATTTTTCTCCATTCAACCTATCTAAAATAATTGCCACCGCACTTCTAACGGAAAGATGATTATATTCGCTAACTCCAAAAATAGGTAATAAACGATAATCTGCTTTTTCCATAACTTCTTTAGCTAGTCCCCAACCGGTACCAAATAATAGCAAATAGCTAACATTTACAGTTTCAGAAATTTCATTTCTTAAATCAAGATAATTTATAGAATTTGGATACTTCCTGGCATCAGTTACTATAGTCTTTACATTTGTAAAATACTTTAACTTAATATCTTCTATTGTTTCTTCAATAGACTTAGCTAAGACTACCTTTTCCAGAGCGATTTTACGATGGGGATTGTACTGCCCTCCATACCCCTCTTGCCAGTACTTTAATATTTCACTAGTTATCTCATGCTGAGTTTGCAAAGGATTAATAATGTAATACGTTTCCACACCATAAGTAGTCACTGTTCTAGCAATGTCATGGATATCCATGTTTGTTATTGATGTAGATATGATTTCCATATTTTTATTATATACCGGAAAATGAACTAAACCTAAAAAAATTTTACCCATTATTCAACTTCCTCATTTTTAATTTGTTCAAGGAGCATGGTATCTTCCGTACTTAATCGGTATTTTTCTAATAAATCCGGCCTACGCTTTAGGGTTCTCCTTAATGATTCTTTTCTGCGCCATAAACGAATATTCTCATGATTACCGGATAATAAAACATCTGGAACTTCCATATCTCTAAAAACCCTAGGTCTGGTATAATGAGGGTATTCAATAAGACCTTTATAAAAAGAATCTTCTTTAAAGGATTCTGTTTCTTTAATAACACCGGGAATTAATCTGGCTATCGCGTCAATCATTACCATAGCGGGTAATTCTCCCCCGGTTAAAACATAATCACCTATGGAAAATTCCTGGGTCACAAATCTCCTAATGCGTTCATCAAAACCCTCATAATGACCGCAGATAAAAGCTATTTTTTTCTTCCGGGCAAGCATTTTAGCATATTCCTGATTAAAAACTTGCCCTTGAGGAGACATTAAAATAATTTCCTGTTGGGAGTCATTAAGATTTAAATTTGCTTCTAGAGCTAAAACAATTGGTTCAGGTTTCAAAACCATACCAGCTCCCCCACCAAAAGGGTAATCATCAACAGACTTATGCTTATCCTGGGCATACTCTCGAAAATTAATAAGGTCTATATTTATAATTTTTTTTTGTCTTGCTTTCCATAAAATACTGGTATTTAAAGGACCTGTAAACATTTCGGGAAAGATTGTAAATACTTTAATATCCACAAACTTTACCCCCTTTTTAATCAACTAACCCTTCAGGCAACTCAACAAACATTTTCTTAGTTTGTAGGTCTATATTTTTTACTACTGTTTTTAAAGCAGGAATCAAGACTTCTTTTTTATTTCCCTGGACAATGTAAACATCATTGCTGCCGGTTTGAATTACATCTTTTACTTTACCTAGATACTTTTCATTTTCATAAACTTCTAACCCTATTAACTGAAAAATAAAATAATGATCTTCGGGCAAAGTAATCAACTGTTCTTCCTGAACACATATGTAAATATTCCGTAATTTTTCAGCAGCAGACATATCGGTAATTTCTTTTAATTTTAATATTACAAAGTTTTTGTGATATTTAACACTATTAATATGCATCTTGGTATACCCATCAGGTAAATTAAGAAAGACAAATTTTAGGTCATCAAATCTATTAGGGTCATCAGTGAGAGGAAAAACTTTTACTTCACCTTTATGACCATGGGTAGTAAGAATTTGACCAATTTTAATCATTTTTTTGTCACTCTTTTCCTATTCCACTTCTAATATCAACTATTATTCCATCTTTGATTACCATTTCTGTTCTACTTAATGCATCAAAATTATCACCAATTTTAACTTCCAGTGGTCCCTCTATAGTACCTTGTACTACTTCTTCGTCAATATTTAGCTTGCTAACTAATTTTAATTTTTCTAGAAGCTGTTGTTTATAAGAAGTAAGTTTTTCTTTTTCTACTTCAATTTGCTGCTTAATTTGATTAATCTGAGGATGTCCCTTTAAGGTTAATTCGGTTACTGTTTTTTTTGTTTGTTTATCAAAATTTTCAATATCTATTTCTACCTTCTTTAAAGCTTCCTGGATTTCCGAGGCAGTTTTTTTCTTAAAATTTTCTGTTACTACTTGCTTGACTACAATTGATCTCATAATAGTTAACATATCAATATTTTGCCCTCCTTTGTAAATAAATTAATCATCTAATTATTATAAAAGGGGCCCATTAGCCCCTATTACTGCAAAATTTCAACAACAACTTTTTTGCCTTGTCTAGCTGCAGCAGCTTTTACTACTGTACGAATAGCTTTGGCAATTCGTCCTTGTTTGCCTATCACTTTTCCCATATCTTCTGGAGCAACTGTAAGCTCTAAAACAACAGATCTCTCACCCTCTACTTCATTAACTTTTACTTGGTCGGGATTGTCAACTAAGGACTTTGCCAAAAATTCAACCAATTCCCGCACTGCTACACCCCCTAAATTTACTACTTAATTAAATATTCCAGCTTTTTTAAATAAAGACTTAACTGTATCAGAGGGTTGGGCACCAGTTTTAATCCACTTTTGTGCTTTTTCAGTATCAATATTAATAATAGCAGGTTCTTTTGTAGGATTATAGGTACCAATTTCATCTACAAAACGACCGTCTCTAGGAGAACGGGAATCTGCTACAACAATACGGTAAAAAGGATTTTTCTTAGCACCCATTCTTTTTAACCTAATTTTTGTTGCCACTTATAATCACCTCCTTAATAATGTAAGGGGACACACCTCTCTTATAAAGCCTAACTCTGGGGCCGAGGTAAGTCCCAATTAATAAACAAAAATAATAAATTGCTTATATCCTTAAATACTTTTTACATAAAAGGTAATTTGAACTTACCTTTTTTCCCTTTGCCAGTTGTCATGCCAGAAATTTGTTTCATCATCTTCTGAGCCTGTTCAAATTGTTTTAAAAGTCTATTGACATCCTGAACTCTCGTACCACTGCCGGCAGCAATTCGTTTTCTCCTGCTACCATTAATTTTTTGGGGATTTTTTCTTTCATCTTTAGTCATAGATTGAATTATTGCCTGGAATCTAACAAACTCTTTTTCATCCAACTGCAAACCTTTTAATTTGGCTTTATTCATACCCGGTAGCATATCCATTATCTGATCCAAAGGACCCATATTCTTCATCTGCTGCATCTGAGTTAAGAAATCTTCTAATGTAAATTCAGCTTTTAATAATTTCTGTTGTAGTTCTTGGGATTTTTTAGCATCGAAATTTTCCTGGGCTTTCTCAATTAAGGTTAAAACATCGCCCATGCCCAATATTCGGGAAGCCATCCGATCAGGATGAAACGGTTCCAAAGCATCTAGCTTTTCTCCCATACCAACAAATTTAACAGGTTTACCCGTTACTGCTTTAACGGAAAGTGCTGCTCCTCCCCTGGTATCCCCGTCTAACTTAGTTAAAACTACACCGGTTAAATCCAGCAATTCATTAAATTTTTCAGCAACATTTACTGCATCTTGACCTGTCATCGCATCTACTACTAAAAGTATTTCAATAGGATTTACCTGCTTTTTTATCAGTGATAATTCTTCCATTAAAGCTTCATCAATATGCAGTCTTCCAGCTGTATCTAAAATAACTATATCATTTCCGTGATATGCCGCATGATTTATGGCCGCTCTAGCAATATCTACGGGACTAGTTTTATTCCCCATACTAAAAACAGGAATATCTAATTGTTCACCTAACACCTGTAATTGCTTAATAGCTGCCGGCCTATAAATATCACAGGCAACAAGCAAAGGTCTTCGTCCTTGTTTTTTTAATAAACGTCCAAGTTTCCCGGCAGAAGTAGTTTTACCAGAACCTTGTAAACCGACCATCATGATTATAGTTGGTGGTTTTGAGGAAATCTCTAGTTTACTTTGGAACCCACCCATCAACTTAGTTAGTTCATCATTAACTATTTTAATAACCTGTTGTCCGGGAGTTAAGCTTTCCAGTACCTCCTGTCCTAAAGCCCGTTCATTTACATTATTGATAAAATCCTTTACAACTTTATAATTAACATCGGCTTCTAATAAAGCTACCCGCACTTCTCGTAAAGCAGTTTTCAAATCTTTTTCCGATATCTTACCTTGACCTTTTAGCTTTTTAAAAACACCCTGTAGTTTTTCACCTAAACTTTCAAAGGCCACTTTAAAACCTCCTTATCTCAACGACTAGTAACTGGTGACTAGTTTAAAACCCATTATTATAATATTATCAGGGTTTTACATTAATAATTATCTTCAACAACAGAATTAATCAAATCTCTAATTTCATCTAATTCACAAGTGCTATTTTTCTCTTTTTCTATAATATCAAGGATTTTTAGTGCTTTTTGCAATTTATCTTTATTTGCTTGAAATTTGCTTACCAGCTGCAGCTTTTTTTCATATTCTTCCAAGGTATTTTCCGATCTTTTTATAATATCATAAACTGCCTGCCTAGAAACATTCTGTTCTTCCGCAATTTCACCCAAAGACAAATCACACTGGTAGTACAAATCAAATATTAACTTCTGTTTTTCCGTGAGTAAACCACCGTAGAAATCAAATAATAATGTTAAATATGCTCGTTTTTCCAGCATAGATATCACCCTAAGCTAGTTCATAGACAACATTAATACACTATCATGTAAAGGAATTTTACTTAACATTAATGATAATATAGTATTATTTTTATATTGTCAAGGTAAAAAACTTAACAGCTTATATTTATAATTATTTTATATAAAATAGTCTGGATTCTAGGGAACCCAGACTATTTTTATATAATACTTGAACTATGAACTTAACTCTACTCCATTATCTTTTGGGCATAACGTTGGGCTTCATATATTACTTTTTCCTCGTCTATAGTTAAAACCTCCCTATCTTTCATCACAATTTGTCCATCAATGATTGAAGTCTTAACATCAGAGCCCTGGGCAGAATAAACTAAATTGGCAACTATATCATGGCTGGGATATAAATGGGGTTTATTTAGATCTATTAGAATAATATCTGCTTTCTTCCCTACTTCGATGGTACCAATCTCGTCAATTAAACCAACGGTTTGGGCGCCGAAAATAGTTCCCATTTGCAAAACCTGATATGCTGGTAAAACAGTGGGATCCCCCCAGCTCACTTTATGTAGTAAAGAAGCAAGATGTAGTTCTTCAAACATGTTCAAATTATTATTGCTAGCTGTACCGTCAGTTCCAATCCCGACCTTGATTCCTGCTTCTAACAATTGAGGAATAGGAGCCATTCCACTAGCTAATTTCATATTACTGGTAGGGTTATGTGCTACACCAACACTACATTCCTGTAAAATGGCTATATCTTCTTCGGTAAGATGAACACAATGGGCTGCCAGTACAGGATGGTTTAATAGACCTAAATCATAAACATGTTTTACAGGTGTTTTCCCATACTGTTTTCTGATATCGTCAAACTCTTGTTTCGTTTCTGCCAAATGAATATGAATCCCTACTTTTAATTCTTGAGCTAAATCCATAACCTTTACTAGATAATCAGGAGGGCAGGTATAAGGAGCATGGGGTCCTAGCATACATTTTATCCTTCCCTTGCCTTCACCGTGCCAATTGGAAATAAAACTTTTACTCTCATTGAGAGTTAAATTATCCTGGTCATTAAAGCCGATCATTCCCCGGGCTAAAACTGCTCTGATTCCGCCTTCTTCTACAGCCTTAGCCACATTATCCATAAAGAAATACATGTCGGTAAACGTAGTTGTTCCTGATTTTATCATTTCTAGAATTGCTAACATACTACCCCAGTAAACATGATCAGCTCCCAACTTAGCCTCCCTGGGCCAAATTTTTTCCTCCAGCCAGGTCATTAGTTCCATATCATCAGCATAGCCCCTTAAAAGAGTCATAGCTGCATGGGTATGACAATTTATTAAACCCGGTAAAGCTAAGCAATTATTTCCGTTGATAATTTCTACATCATCTACTTGATAACTTACTTTACCTACTTCTTTTATGTATTGTCCTTCAATTAAAATATCTCCGTTAATAATACCTGCTTCATTATAAGCGGTCATTGTTAAAATTTTAGCACCTTTAATTATGATTTTTTTTAACATCCCATCTCCTCCTTTAATCTTGACCATAAACGGTTAAATAGGCCTTTCTCATCCAATTGACTTCTTCTTGGGATAAAATATAGGTTTGCCCGAGGGCTTCAGCAGCAATACCAATATGGGCAGTTTTTTCAACAAGTAAACAGGCTTTATAAGCCTCTATTAAATTATAACCTACACCAACCACACCGTGGTTAGCCAGTAATACAGCACCTTTATTTCCTAAAGCTTTGATGGCATTTTGAGCTAACTGGTTGGTCCCGGGTAAAGCATATTGAGCAACTTCCACAGGGCCACCTATAACCTGGGCCATATCCTCAATAATAGGTGGAATTGGTTTTCTGCTAACAGCATATGCACTAGCATATAAACTATGGGTATGTACTATTGCTTTTATATCTTCCCGTGCTTTATAGATTTCTAGGTGCATGGGTAATTCGCTGGAAGGTTTGCGTTTACCATTAATAATACTACCTTTAGTATCTACTAGAACTATATCTTCAGGTTCTAAGCTATCATATTCCATACCGCTGGGAGTAATATATATACTCTCGGTATTCATTTTGACACTAATATTTCCCCAGGTAGAAGCTACCAATCCCTGGTTAACCATTTTTTTACCTAGATTAATTATTTCTTTTTTAATATCCATGGGAAAACATTCCTTTTATGTTTTCTTTATAACTAGGTCTAAGAATACCTGCGTCGGTAATTATAGCCGTAATTAATTCATGGGGAGTTACATCAAAGGCCGGATTTATAACTTTTACTTTTTTGGGTGCTATCCATTCATTACCTATTTTTTTAATTTCATCTGGATTTCTTTCTTCAATGGGAATAGCTTGCCCAGAATTTAAACTTAAATCAAAGGTAGATTTAGGTGCAGCAACATAAAAAGGAATACTATGATATTTGGCTAAAACTGCCAAACCATAAGTACCAATTTTATTGGCCACATCTCCGTTAGCAGCAATCCGATCCGCACCAACTATGACACAATCTATTTTTCCTTGCTGCATAAAATAGGCTGCCATATTATCTGCTATCAAGGTTACAGGCATACCATCTTCCATAAGTTCAAAAGCAGTTAACCTAGATCCTTGTAATAGTGGTCTTGTTTCATCAACATAAATCATTTTTACTTTACCTTTATTAAAAGCCGCCCTGATTACACCCAGGGCAGTTCCAAATCCAGCAGTGGCTAAAGCGCCAGCATTACAATGGGTAAGAATATTGGCACCATGGGGTATAAGTTCTTGACCAAACTCACCCATTTTAATATTCATAGCCAGGTCTTCATTTTGTATTATTTTAGCCTCATTTTCTAATTCTTGTAGATAATCATTGACTGTCAGGTTTTTTTCTTCTAATATTTTAAGCATTCTATCAATTGCCCAAAACAAATTAACAGCAGTCGGTCGGGTCTGTTTCAATTGTGTAGCAGCTTCTTTCATCTTTATTAAAAATTCGTCTTTTAAGGAATTCCTATATTCAAAACCGGCTAATACTAACCCGAAAGCAGCAGCTACGCCAATAGCAGGTGCTCCCCGCACTTTCATACTTTTAATAGCATCGGCTACACATCTATAATCATGACACTCCACAAAGGTTACCTCAACGGGTAACTTTGTTTGATCTAAAAGTACCAGTTTATTTTTTTCAAATTTTACAGCATCCAACGTACCTGTACTCCTCTCATGCAAAATTTCCAGCTTCCCCATTAGCAGCAGGACATAAACATTGCTGTTTGGTATCCAGATTTTCCAGTGTCTTCATTATTATTTTCTGCAAATTTTGAGTATTTTGAGCCATGGTTTCTACGACCTCTTGGTGGGTTAAAGGATTTGGTGAAATCCCTGCAGCATAATTAGTAACCATAGCTATGGTTGCATAACACATACCCAGCTCTCTGGCTAACACGACCTCAGGTACACTGGTCATACCAACTAAATCCCCACCCCACATTTTGAACATTTTTATTTCTGCAGGTGTTTCAAAACGGGGTCCTTCGGTACAAACATAAGTTCCCTTACTATGTAATTTGATATCTGGAAAACAGGATTCTAAAATAACTTTGCGTAATTGACTACAATAAGGAGCAGTCATGTCTACATGCAGTACTCCTTTTTCTTCTCCTTCATAGAATGTTTGTATTCTTCCCTTGGTAAAATCAATAAATTGATCAATAAGTACCAGCTGACCCGGGGCCATCTCTTCATTTAGGGAACCTACAGCAGCTGTAGCAATTACTTTCTTTACTCCCATCTTTTTTAAAGCCATAATATTAGCCCGATAGTTTATCTTATGGGGAGGAACAGAATGTTTAGCACCATGCCTGGCTAAAAAAGCCACATCTTTACCATCAAGCTTTCCTATTTTTATTCCAACAGTTCCGTATGAAGTTTCTAAAGATACTTCTTTTAAATTACTGAGCATTTTAGGATTATATACACCGGTTCCACCGATTACAGCAAAATCAACCTGCATATTCTTCATCCTCCACTTCTGTAAACAAAGCAGCAACAAAATCCTGTGGTCTAAAAACTTGCAGATCTTCCATTTTTTCGCCCACACCAACAAGTTTAACAGGCAAATTTTGTTCTGCTTTGATACCAATGACTACTCCACCTTTAGCAGTCCCATCCAATTTAGTCAGAATAACACCTGTAACCCCGGCAGCCTGTCCAAATGTATTAGCCTGGGCTAAAGCATTTTGCCCGGTAGTAGCATCTAAAACCAGTAAAACTTCTTTTAATGCTCCACTTGCCTCTTTATCAATTATTCTCCTTATTTTTTTCAATTCTTCCATAAGATTTACCTTGGTATGAAGTCTACCAGCCGTATCAATGATTAAAACATCAATTTTGCGGGCATTTGCTGCCTGAATGGCATCATAAACAACTGCAGCAGGATCAGCACCTTCTTTATGACTAATAACATCAACTCCGACCCTTTGACCCCAAACTTTCAGCTGATCAATAGCTGCTGCCCGAAAAGTATCACCTGCACCTAACATCACTCTTTTCCCTTCTGATTTAAGTTTATAGGCGAGCTTACCTATACTTGTGGTTTTGCCAACTCCATTTACACCAACTATTAAAATTATATTTAATTCTCCGGGCGTAAGGTTTAAGGCAGATGTTTCTTCACCCATAATATTGATTATTTCCTCAACTATAACCTGTCTTAACTGTTCTGCTTCTTTAATTTTTTCTGATTTAACCCTTTCCCGTAGGATTTCAACTAGATCGATAGCGGTATTCACCCCAACATCGCCTTGAATTAGAACTTCCTCTAACTCTTCGAATAATTCTTCATCTATTTTTTTGCCCGAAAAAACATCGAAAATTTTGTCAATAAAACCTTTACGGGTCTTGGTTAAACTATCAGATAATTTTTCCCCACCCAAACTTGTTTTTAAAGATTCCTTTAGTTTTGAAAAAAAACCCACATTATTCACTCCAATCTTGTTACTAGTTACTATTAAGTAAGTACTTATTTATTTAAATGTCTAACTGTTAGGATACTTGAAAAACATAAATAATATGCTTAAAAATATACAATCACTGACTACTAGTCACTTCTAATTAGACTGCTTCACTTAATTTTACAGAAATCAGTTTAGAAACACCTGTATGTTCTTCTATTGTTACTCCATAAAGAACATCGGCCGCCTCCATTGTACCTTTACGGTGAGAGATAATAATAAACTGTGTTTTTTCTACAAAACTCTTTAAAAAATTGGCAAATTTATCTACATTAGCTTCATCTAGGGCAGCTTCTATTTCATCAAGGACACAAAAAGGACTGGGTTTCACTTTTAAAATAGCAAATAACAAGGCAATAGCAGTCATGGCCCTCTCCCCACCGGAAAGCAAAGACAAAGTCTGGGGTTTTTTGCCAGGGGGTTGGGCTATAATTTCAATTCCCGTTTCTAGAAGATTGTCAGCATCAGATAATTTTAAACTAGCACTACCTCCCCCAAACATTTCCTTAAAAACTAAATTAAAGGCTTCATTTACCTGACTAAATGTTTCCTTAAATTTTTTCATCATTATCTGGTCCATATCTTTTATTACTTTAAGCAAGGAAGTTTTTGCTTCTTCTAAGTCAGCCAACTGCTTGCTCAAAAATTCTAATCTTTGCTTGACCCGTTCATATTCATTGATGGCAGCAAAATTAACTAAACCCAGTTGGGAAATAAAATCTTTTAATTCACTTATTCTTCTAGTAACATTTTTTTTACTTTCTATTTCCAGTCTCAGTTCTAAAGCTTCCTGGAAGTCACAGCCAAACTGTTCCCTAAGTTTTTCCTGGCTTGAATTAATCTCCATTTGAACTCTAGTTACTTTCATATTATTTTGGTAGATGTCATTTTTTAGTTGTTCTATTATAAGCTGTTGGGATTTAATCTCTTTTTCTAAAGAACTATGTACCTGGACGAGACCTGCACGTTTTTCTTTTTGCTCTTCTATGTTTCTCTGCAATTTTTCAAGGTTACCAGTGAACTCTTTTATTTTGTCTTCCGCTTCTTTAATGTTTTCTTCCAATTCCTGCAACCTTGTCTCTAGCTGGCTTATTTCATCCAGTAATTTTATTTCTTCCTTTTTTGAAGTATTTAAGCGCTGTTCCAGTTGGGCAAGCTGCTCTTTTTTCATGTCTTTAGCTTGTTTTAAAGTAGCTACTGCTATTTTTTTATCATTAAGATCTTCTGTTAAATTTTCTTGGGCTGCTGCAATTTCTTTTAGGTGTTCTTGTAAATCCGTTATTTGCTGTTCGATATCTTGATTTTTTATTTGTAGCTTATTTAATTCCCTGGAAAACCTCTCTTTTTCTTTTTCATAAGATTTAATCTGATTTTCAATTTCCCCTTGTTCTAATAAATTAATTTCTTTTTCAGTGGAAATACGTTGGATATCCCGTAATACCTGTTCTTTCTTATTATCCATTTCTGCCATATGTAATATTTGTGTTTGGAGTAAATCCTTGCAATTATCAATTTTTTCCGTCAATTCCTGTTGTTTTAATTCATTTATCACTAACTTTTGTTTAAAGATACTAATTTCTTCTTCCAACTTAACAAGCTTTTGGGATAGTTCTTTCAATAATCGTTTTCTGGTGAGTATACCTGTTTTTTGTTTACTATAACTTCCACCTGTTAAAGCCCCTCCCGGAGTAATAAGTTCACCTTCTAAAGTAACCATCCGCACACTAAATTTCGTTTTCTTACCAAGTTTAACTGCTGTGGCTAAATCTTTTACTACCCAGATGCGACCTAAAAGATACTCCATTACTTCTAAATACCGGGGTTCAAAATTGACTAATTCTACAGCTCGGCCTATAACCTGGGTATCATTTAATTGCATATTACTCCTGTTAGCCTTAATGGTATTGAGAGGTAAAAAGGTGGCTCGCCCTTTTTTCTCAGCTTTTAGAAAATCAATTGCTTTTTGAGCTGCTTCGTCATTATCGGTAATTAAGTATTGCAGGGCACCTCCTAAAGCAGTTTCTATGGCTATTTCCAAGTTTTGAGGGACAGAAATCACATCAGCTACTGTTCCCAATACCCCAGTTAAAGCCTTTGAGTTATTACGAACCATCTCTAAAATCATTTTCACACCCTGCTGGTATCCCTCACCTGTTTCTTCCATCTCCTCAAGCATCTGAAGTCGGGACTTTATTTGTTGATAGTTAATTTGTTTGGTATCAATATCTTTTTTTAACTTATTATACTCCTGGCTACTTTTTGCCAGGAAGTCTTGTACTTTTTGCAATTCTTCTTCCGTTTTCTTTTTATTATTTAATAATTTTAATTTTTCGTTTTCTATTAAAGATAATTGCCTTTCGGCTTCTTGTAAATTTATTTTTATATTCTTAATTTTCTCATCCAACTGCTGATATCTTCTTTGGGAAATATTAATTTCATTTACTAACCTGGTAATTTCATTATTGATATTTGCTTTCTCCTGTAAAGTTTCAATTACCTGTGATTTATAATCTTCTAATAAAGAATTATTATCGATTAAATTATTTTTATACTTATCAATAGTTTCCGTTAATTCTTGGACAATATTTACTGCCTCGTTATATTCCCCTACAAGTTGTTCTAATTCTTGTTGTTTATTTTGGATATTTATATTAAGATTTTTCTTTTCATTCTGCAAGCCTTTTAGGTCTAAATTAATCCTGTTAATCTGAGCAATAATACCTTTTTTCCTTTCCTTGAACATTTCTATTTGATGTTCTTGTCGTTCCAATTGGGTATTAACATCATAGTAATTTTTTTGGAGATCAGATATATACTGGTCCAATTGTTGGTTTTCAAATCTGTAATTTTCAATCTGCGAAGAAAGCTGGTGATACTGAGTATTGGCTTGTGTTAATCGGTCCTCCAATTCTTCCAACAACTTATTTAGTTCCTGTTCTTTAGTTTGATTTTCTTCAATAGCATGAACAGCCAAGCTTATTTCCCATTGGTCCAGTTCCTTTTTCCAGTTCTGATATTGTTTAGCCTTATCAGCTTGTTCCTTAAGTGGACCTAATTGTTCAGTCAATTCTCCAACAATGTCATTAATTCTCAATAAACTTTGTTCAGTATCTTCTAGTTTCCTTTCTGCTTCCCGTTTACGATAACGGTATTTAACAATACCAGCTGCCTCTTCAATTAAATTTCTTCTATCTTCCGCTTTTAAAGATAAAACTTCATCAATTTTACCTTGACCAATAACGGAAAAACCTTCTTTACCTACTCCTGTATCCATAAACAATTGATGGATATCTTTCATCCGGCAGGGTACTTTATTAATTAAATATTCACTTTCACCGGAACGGTATAATCTTCTAGAAACAGTTACTTCATTATAGTCTAATGGAAAAATACCTGAAGAATTATCTAAAGTTAAGGAAACCTGTGCCATTCCAACGGGGCGTCTATTACTGCTACCAGAAAAAATGATATCATCCATCCGCATACCCCTTAAAGTTTTGGCACTTTGCTCACCTAAAACCCAGCGAATGGCATCCACAACATTAGACTTACCACTACCATTAGGACCTACCACTACAGTAATACCCGAATTAAATTCTAACTCTACTTTATCTGCAAAGGATTTAAATCCTTGAATTTCTAGACGTTTTAAATACAAATACCCACCCCCATACAAACAGTGTGATTAGTAGCTAATGATTAGTAGCTAGCTTTAAATATTTTCTAAATACCTGTTTACATAGCACTATTTAATTCGATATTTCTCCAAAAACTCCCTTCTGGTAAAAACGTTTAAGGAATTACCGGTACCTGTTAGCCAGGCTATTGAGCCTGAATTTAAATCTTTTTTAGGTAATACTTCCAATACCAGCTTAAACTTTTCTCTAAAGTATTTAAGATTAGCCTGTTTTTGACCTTTTACCTGGGAAATATCTTTGTAATAGCAAAATACTACAAGATGATTGTCCACTACATTTGTATCTGTATTTGTTAGCAAGTACTCTATTTGTTTACGATAAATTCTAGATTTAACTAGCTCACCAAATGCAGGGTGATAAGGACCAGCAACCAAATCTCGACCAGGTTGTAAATTTTCCGCAGCTTGCAAGCCTAATCGTATTACCGGAATACCTGTCTGGGAAAACAAAATAACCATTTCAGAAGTAATTTCTATTGCCTTTTCCAGGGTCCATGGTACAAAGTTTCCTTTTGCTAACCATTCTGCTAATAGTGTCTCTTTAATAACAACCGTTGGGTAAATTCTAATAAAATCAGGTTTTAAACTGATTACTTTCTCCGTTGTGGCCAGAACTTTTTCCCTTGTGTCTCCCGGTAATCCTGGCATGAGTTGAATCCCTACTTTTTTATTTATTTTTTTTAACTGTTTAACCGCTTCTATAACATCATGTTCCGAATGTCCCCTCTGGCTTCTATTTAAAACATCCCGATGGAGAGATTGAACCCCAAGTTCAATAGTATCTACACCAAATTTTTTCAAACGTTCTATTACCCTTTTATTAATATAATCAGGCCTAGTAGATATTCTAATTCCGTGGATAATATTTGCCTTTTTTAAATTTGATGCCACTTCCAGAAGCTCGTCCTGAATTTCTTCCTCAATTCCGGTAAAACTACCTCCATAAAAAGCCACCTCTATATATGCCTCTTTCACATTTTTAAAAGTTTGTAAACAAGAAAAAACTTTTTGCTTTATAAAATTAGCAGTTGGTTTTTCATAACATCCTGCAATCTTTTTTTGGTTACAAAACACACAGGTATGGGGACAACCCATATGGGGAATAAAAATAGGAATAATTAAATTTTTATTCACTTATTTCACCCATTTTAACTAATGCTCGGTGAGCAGCATTCTGCTCCGCTTCCTTTTTGGTACGTCCTCTTCCTTGAGAGACAAGTTTACCATCCTGGAATATACCGGCAACAAATTCTTTTTCATGATCAGGACCACTTTCAGAAATAATCTGGTACTCAATAACATTGTCAGGTTGCTTTTGAACTAATTCTTGAAATTGGGTTTTATAGTCACCATAATTCCCGTTAATAACCTTTTCAATTTCCGGTTTTAAGTATTTTAAAGTAAACTCTCGGATAGCCTCCAGGCCTAATTCAATATATAAAGCACCTACTACCGCTTCCCAGGCATCGGCAAGGTTTGAAGGCCTTTGGGCTCCTCCACCTATTTTTTCACCTTTGCCCATTAATAAATACTGGCCAATTCCCAAACGGTTAGCTGCTTTAGCTAGACTACTTTCACAGACCACCGCTGCTCGCATTTTAGTTAATTCACCTTCAGTTTTTTCTGGAAATAAATGATATAAATAATCTCCAACTATTAACCCTACTACAGCATCTCCCAAAAACTCTAACCTTTGATTGTGGTTTCCGGCCTGGGGACCCTTTTCAAAAACGTAAGAAGGATGGGTTAAAGCGGTATTCAACAGATCATATTTATCCAATTTTAATCCTATTTTAGTTAATAATTTACTTAATTGGTTTATTCTCTGTGCGTTTAACACTATAATTCACCTCCATGACAAATATATTTTACACATTACCTGGTTAGCAGGCAAATACTAAAATGGCCGTAGACGATTTTAGTAGGTTTCGCTAGTTTAATATAACCTTAATCTTACTCTATAATTAATAAAATTAGGTTAGCTTTATAGCTAACCTAATTTTATTAATTAACCAGTATATTTACCTAAAACAACGGTAGCATTATGGCCACCAAAGCCTAAAGAATTAGATAGTGCAAATTGAATATCTTTTTCCCTTTTTACATTAGGTACATAATCCAAATCACATTCGGGATCGGGGTTTTCATAATTAATAGTCGGTGGTATTTGCCCGTATTTGATAGCTAAAGCGGTAGCAGTTAACTCCAGAGCACCTGCTGCTCCTAATAGATGCCCGGTCATAGATTTAGTAGAGCTAACTAAAACATTTTTACTGGCTGCGCCAAAAACCCTTTTTATAGCCAAAGTTTCAAATTTATCATTAAGTTCTGTCGAAGTTCCATGAGCATTGATGTAATCTATTTGTTCCGGTTTTAATCCTGCATCCTTAATGGCCATGGTCATAGCCCTGGCCGCCCCTTCTCCTTCTGGAGCAGGAGCAGTAATGTGGTGAGCATCTGCAGTAGAACCATAACCTAAAACCTCAGCATAGATTGTAGCATTTCTCCTTTTAGCATGTTCTAAATCTTCAAGTACCAAGATGGCTGAACCTTCGCCCATAACAAAGCCATCTCTATCCTTATCAAATGGTCTGCTAGCCCGTGCCGGTTCATCATTACGGGTAGACAAGGCTTTCATTGAGCAGAAGCCTGCAAAAGTTAAAGGTGTAATAGAAGCTTCCGTTCCACCGGAAATAACGATATCGGCATCACCCCTTTGAATCAACTTAAAAGCATCACCAACAGCGTTAGTTCCCGATGCACAAGCACTTACTACTGTAATGTTTGGTCCTTTGGCCCCTAAATGAATAGATATTTGCCCGGCAGCCATGTTAACTATCATCATAGGTACCATAAAAGGACTGACTCGATTAGGTCCTTTATTAATTAAAACCCTGCACTGGTCTTCAAAGGTTTCCATACCACCTATCCCAGAACCTAAAATAACACCCACGCGATTTAAATCTACCTGTTCTAAATCTAAACCACTATCTTCTATAGCCATTTTGGCAGCAGATACCGCATATTGGGTAAATAAATCCATGCGCCGCGCTTCTTTTTTATCAATATATTTTTCAACTTGAAAATCTTTTACTTCACCTGCAATTTTTGTGGACATTTCACCGGCATCAAACCTGGTAATAGGACCGATACCAGATATTCCTTCTAACAAGTTTGACCAGAATTTTTCAATACCTGTTCCAACAGGTGAAATTATACCTAAACCTGTAACAACTACTCTTTTTTTCAACATATAAACACCCTCTCTAATAATAAGTTAAATCATTTTATAACTTTTCATAATCCTCCACTAGCTTACGAATAATTTCACCCGCCGGTAAAATGTCTGTAATTTTGTCTATATACTCACCCGAAAAGATTAAACCATTTTTTAAATTACCCTGTTGGGCATTGACTAAAGCATCCATAATGCAAAAATTTTGTTTGCATTTTTTTAAACAACCCACACAGCTTTCAGGAGTCAAATCATGTTCTGTATTAATTTTTTCACTAAATTCATTCCTAATGGCTCTTCCCCGTAGTCCAACAGGACTATCGATTAAAACTATATCTTCTTGCTTAGCCTTTATATATACTTCTTTTAGATTGGGCGCTGCATTAGATTCTACAGAAGCAGCAAATCTAATACCCATTTGTACTCCGTCGGCACCTAACTGAAAAGCTTCCTTCATATCTAAAGCATCAATTATTCCACCAGCGGCAATTACAGGAATAGATATCGCTTGTTTTACTAATGGTAAAATTTTACGGATTGACTCAAGGGTACCTAAATGTCCACCTGCCTCTTTACCTTCAACTACAACGGCAGAAGCTCCCAAACTCTCGGATACCCTGGCCAGTTTGGGTGTTGAAACTATAGGTACTAAAGGAGTATGAGCCTCACTACTCCATTTAAAAATATCCCTGGAAAAACCAGCTCCCTGGACAATCAGATCAATACCTTCCTCTAAGGCAGCATAAACTAACTGGGTAAATTTAGAAACAGCAAACATAATATTAATGCCAATAATACCTCGAAAGTTTTCCCTAGCCCACCTGATTTCTTGTTTAAGCTCTTCTACATCCATTCCACTGGCAGCTATTAAACCAATACCTCCGGCATTAGCAACAGCGGCAGCTAAAGGAGCAGTAGAAATTCTAACAGCCATGCCACCTTGGATGATAGGGTATTTAGGTTTTAAGTTACCAATTCGCAATTCAGGTAATTTCAACTGGAACTCCTCCAATAAATCTATTTGAAGAAAAGTCCCGCAGCCAATACGGGACTTTTTTACCTAGCTTATTGTACTTTAGCTTTGATATATTCTACAGCCGCTCCTATACTTCTAATTTTTTCAGCATCTTCATCAGGAATTTCAATATCAAATTCCTCTTCTAATGCCATAACTAATTCAACTACATCAAGGGAATCAGCATTTAGATCTTCAAAGCTAGTTTCCAAAGTCACCTCATCGGCATCAACGCCTAATTGGTCAACAACTATAGATTTTACTTTTTCAAAAATATCCATGCTCTTCACCTCCTTCCACAAATTCTATTTATAATAATCTTACATTACCATTCCACCATCAACAGAAATTACTTGTCCAGTAATATAATCAGCCTGGGAAGAAGCTAAGAAACTAACAACCCCTGCAACATCTTCAGTCTTCCCAAACCTTTGCAAAGGAATTCGGACTAAAAGTTGTTCTTTTACTTCCTGAGGAAGTTTATCTGTCATATCTGTAGCTATAAACCCAGGGGCAACTGCATTTACCTGAATCCCCCGGGATGCTAATTCTAAAGCCATGGATTTAGTGAAACCAATCACACCTGATTTAGCAGCAGCATAATTACTCTGTCCGGCATTACCAGTTAAACCAACAACAGAAGTAATATTGATAATCTTACCCTTTTTTTGTTTCATCATACTACGAATTACTGCTTTAGTACAATTAAAAACTCCTTTAAGATTAGTATTCAATACCTGGTCCCAATCTTCTTCTTTCATGCGCATTAATAAGTTATCTTTTGTAATACCTGCGTTATTAACCAAAATATCGATAGTACCCAATTCTTTTTCGATAAGCTTAATCATTTCAGTTACTTCCTGGTTGGAAGACACATCAGCTTTAACTATTATCCCTTCTCCACCAGAAGCAATTATTTCATCTACAACTTCTTGGGCTTTATCTTTATTACCCATATAATTAACTGCAACCCTGGCTCCTTTTTGAGCCAGGTCAAGGGCAATGGCCTTACCGATACCACGGGAAGCACCGGTAATTAAAGCCACCTGTCCCGATAAACTCATTTTACACACCTTCCTTTAAACCCTCAACAGTTTCTTGAAAAGAAAGAGAATCCTCAATATTAAATGTTTTTACCTGACGGTCAATTTTTTTAATCAAACCGGATAATACTTTTCCTGCACCTATTTCTACAAAAGTAGTAACACCTAAAGCTATCATTTCTCTTACGGACTGTTCCCATTTTACAGAACCACTAACCTGATTAACTAAACCTTCTCTTATTTCATCTCTGGTTGTAACAGGTTTAGCAGTTATATTAGCAATCAACGGAACAATGGGGTTTCTAATTTCAATGGTCTCTAAAGCTTTAGCCAATTTCATGCTGGCGGATTTAAGTAAAGAAGAATGGAAAGGACCACTAACAGGTAAAAGCATTGCTCTCTTAGCTCCAAAGTCTTTGGCTATACTTACCGCTTTTTCTACAGCCGGTGTTTGACCGGCAATAACGATTTGTCCCGGGCAGTTAAAGTTAGCAGGTTCAACAACACCCTCATCACTACAACTTTTACACAGTTCTTCAATTTTTTCAATATCCAAGCCTAAAATTGCTGCCATTGTACCTTCACCAGGGGGAACAGCCTGCTGCATAAATTTGCCTCTTTGTTCAACAAGCCAGACAGCATCAGTAAAATCTAACGCTTCTGCAGCAACTAATGCAGAATATTCGCCTAAACTATGTCCGGCAACATAATCTGGTTGAATTCCTTCCTCCTTAATAAGTTGGTAAAAAGCAATACTGGTTGTTAGTAGAGCCGGTTGTGTATGTACTGTTAGTTTTAATTTATCTTCAGGACCATTAAAGCATAAATCAGATAAACTATAACCTAATCGCGTATCAGCTTTTTCAAAGATAGTACGGGCTTGGGTAAAATTTTCAGCTATTTCTTTACCCATACCAACATATTGGGCACCTTGACCCGGAAAAACAAAGGCTATTTTGCCCATAATTTTCCTCCTTAAAGATATTTTTGTAAGCCAGTGAGTACTTTTTGAGCATCATTAATTATTTCTTCTATTATTTCTTGGGCGGGTTGTATATTACTTACCATGGCGGCAATTTGACCGGCCATCACAGATCCCATCACAACATCACCTTCAACGGCTGCAGCCCTTAGTCTACCTGCCCCAAGCTTTTCGAACTCTTCCATGCTGGCATTAGTTGAAGCTAAATCTTCAAAAGCACGGGTTAATTTATTTTTGATTACACGAACATGATGCCCGTGATAACCAGTTAAAACAGTATCCCGATCTTTGGCTTTGATGATAACTTCTTTATAATGGGGATGCACAGTACATTCTGTAGCACAAACAAATCTTGTTCCCATTTGTACCCCTTGAGCACCCAGGCTTAGAGCGGCAGCAAGTCCTCTCCCATCAAAAATACCACCGGCAGCTATCACAGGTATTTGTACCGCATCCACTATTTGTGGCACTAAAGCCATAGTTGTTATCTCTCCCACGTGGCCTCCACATTCCATACCTTCCGCAATTAAACCATCTACACCTGTTCGAGCTAGTCTTTTGGCCAGGGCTACAGAAGATACCACCGGGAAAATTTTAATTCCAACTTCTTTTAGCTTAGAAATATGTTTGCCGGGATTACCAGCTCCTGTGGTAATGACAGCAACCTTTTCTTCTACTACCACATCAATAATATCCTCAACAAAAGGAGACATATAATATACATTGACACCAAAGGGCTTTTTTGTCATACTTTTCGCTTTTTTAATCTGCTCTTTAACTACGTCAGGAGGTGCATTACCTGCCCCAATAATACCCAGCCCTCCTGCTTCTGAGACCGCTGCAGCCAGTTCAGCTGTAGCAATCCAAGCCATACCACCTTGAATAATAGGATATTTTATTCCTAGAATATTACATAAACTTGTCGTCAGCAAATTAATTCCCTCCTAATAACTCCAGCGAATTACACATGCACCCCAGGTTAACCCTGCTCCGAATCCAACCAGAACAATTATATCATCCTTATTTATCTTATTTTCTTTAAGTGCCTCATCAAGGGCTACCGGAATGGAAGCACCTGACATATTCCCATATTTATCCAGATTGACATATACTTTTTCGGCTGGTAATTTTAAACGTTTTACTGCAGCATCAACAATTCTAATATTTGCCTGGTGGGGCACCAAATAATCCACATCTTCCCTGGTTAAACCTGCTTTTTCCAAGGTCTTTAAAGAAGTTTCTCCCATGATGCGTACGGCAAATTTAAATACATCATTACCAGACATAGCAAGATAATGCTGTCCCTTTTTTATTGTTTCCTCGGAAACAGGTAAACGGGAACCACCGGCCTCTAAATACAATAAATTTCCTCCCGAGCCGTCAGAACCCAGATCAAAAGCCAAGAATCCTTTACCATCTTCTACAGGTCCTAAAACAGCTGCTCCAGCTCCATCTCCGAATAAAACAAGTGTATTTCTATCGGCAGGATTTAAAATCCTGCTCAAAGTTTCCGCTCCTATAACCAAAACATGTTTATACATCCCGGAAGCTATAAACTGACTACCAACCGCTAAACCATAGATAAACCCGGTACAAGCTGCACTTAAATCAAAGGCCGAAGCATTAATAGCACCTATTTTTTCCTGGATTATACAGGCAGTGGATGGAAAAAACATATCCGGAGTTATGGTAGCAACTATGATTAAATCAATATCGTCTGGCTTAAGTCCAGCAGCCTCAATTGCTCTTTGTCCTGCAATAACACCCATATCTGAAGTAGCAATATGACTTTCAGCTTTACGCCGCTCACTGATACCTGTTCTTGTTACAATCCACTCGTCACTGGTATCAACTAATTTTTCCAGATCTTTGTTAGTAACCACCTGTTCTGGTACATATGATCCGGTACCAATAATCCCTACCGATTGTAAGTTATTAATCATCACTCAACCTCTCCCATATGTATATTTTTTAATTTTTCCAAAAAACCCTGGGAGTGACTTTCATATGCTACTCTAATAGCATTATGAATGGCTTTAGATTTGGAGCTACCATGACAAATTATACTAATACCATCAACACCCAGTAGAGGTGCTCCCCCATATTCCGAGTAATCCATTTGATTTTTTAATCTTTTTAATGCTGGTAACATTAAACCCGCACCCAGTTTGGCCAGTAAATTCTTATTTATTTCTGTCCTTAAAAGATAGCCAAGTGAAGTAGCCATACCTTCAATTACTTTTAAAACTATATTTCCTACAAAACCGTCACAAACCATAACATCGGCCATTCCCTGGGGAATGTCTCTACCCTCAATATTTCCAACAAAGTTTAGATCTTTTTGTTTTGCCAATTGTTCATAAGTCTTAATTACTAATTCATTACCTTTTGTTTCTTCACTTCCAATATTGATTAAGGCTACTTTAGGGTTTTTTATACCTAAAACATTTTCTGCATAAATACTACCCATTTGGGCAAACTGCACTAGATTTTGAATCTTACAGTCAGCGTTGGCCCCGGCATCGAGAAGAAGTTTACCTCCTTTTAAGGTGGGTAACACAGTACCGATAGCAGGACGTTCAACACCTTTAATGCGACCTAAACCAAATAAGGCTGCTACCATTTGACCCCCAGTACTACCTGCCGAAACAACAGCTTGTGCATCCCCATTCTTTACTAGTTTTGTAGCTACTGTAATAGAAGCGTCTTTTTTCCGGCGATAAGCCAAACCAGGATGGTCTTCCATTGTTATTACTTCAGAAGCATGAACTATTTCCAACTTATTATTTTTTCCATTTAAAAATTGTTCTATGACTTCTTTTTTACCAACCAAGAAGATCTTTTCGAGATAGGGATAAAGATTTACTGCTTCTTGCGCTCCCTTGATAATCTCTTCTGGTGCATAATCACCACCCATTACATCTAAAGCAACCCTCACACCAATTCCTCCTAACGTGAGACAACAATAAACTTGCCAACAAAAACTTCCTCGGCTCCCACTTTAGATACAACTTTAACCAGATGTTTATTACTACGTTGACGGGCTAAAATAGCGGTAGCTATTAACTTCTCATTTAAATAGACAGGTCTTCTGTATCTAACCCTGGCACTCCCCGTTAAAACAACCTCTGCATCTATCAAAGCAACAGCAAGCATATTAGCTTGAGAAAAAATATGATGCCCACGACATACTTTACTTTTTTCCGCAACCATTTCCGGAGTTATTTCTAAAATGGAGGTGGCTTTATTGCCCAATTCCAGTTCAATAAGTTCACCAATTATTTCAGTATCAATAACAGACTTTACTTTTGCATAATTATTTTCGGCAACCCTTTTCATCCTCTCCCGCACTTCAGGTATACCTAATTCCAAACGATCCAAACGTATTGTCTGAATACTACAACAAAACTTTTGAGCTAAGTCTTCATCTGTAGCAAAAGGATTTTCCAGTAAAAATTCTTGTAACTGTTCCTGTCTTTCTGCTTTTGCAATACGCTTTTTCATATGTACCACCCATTCTTTATATCAAGTATTAGTACCTGATGCCAACACCAAGTATAATATATTATTGCCATCTTTGCAATAATTAAATTCTTTTTTTTGCCATTTACTATTTTATAATTAAAAGAGCAAGCCTTATAGCCTGCTCTTAATAACTCAAAGTTTATTCAGCTGCTGCTTTTTTTACTACTTCACGGTTTTTGTAATATCCACATTCAGGGCAAACCCTGTGAGGTAATTTAGGTTCATGGCATTGTGGACATTCCATTCTGGTGGGAGAATCCAATTTAGCCCAAATTGACCTTTTCTTCCTAGTTCTGGATTTTGATCTCTTATTCTGTTGAACTCCCATGACTACACCTCCTCAATCCCTTTTAAGTTTGGCTAAAATTGCTAATCGAGGGTCAATTTCTTCTGTATTACAATCACATTCTTTTATATTTAAATTTTGACCACACCTAAAACACAAACCACGGCATCTTTCATCACATAATATTTTATAGGGCAGTGATAAAATTATATTCTCCCTTACAATATCTGTTAAATCAAATATATCATTATCAAAAACAATATATTTTTCCTCTATTTCATTTTCCGATAAATTACCTAAATATCTTAAATCAGCAAAATATACTAACTCTTCCTCAATAACGGTATTAATGAGAATTATCACATCCTCCAAACACCGGTTACATCTAGCTTTAATTTCTGTATTAATATAACCCTTTAATTCTAAAATAGGGCCGTTATTTGTTACCATAACAGAAATCCGAATGGGTTTAACCATCTCTAATTCACTAGTCAAGTCTATTTTTTCTTCTATCAATTCATAATTAGTAGTAATACCAACAGCATTTCTAACTCTATTTAAATTAATATTTAAGGTCATAACAAACCACCTTTGAAGCTACACCCATTCATGAACATAGGCGACTTTTTAATTATATATTCCTAGGTTTCAGTTGTCAAGTTAATTGCCTTGCCACCACTAAATTTTTTGTATCCCTAGCTATCATCAGTTCCTCATTTGTTGGTATTACCAGTACTTTAACTTTTGCTCCATTTTTAGATATTTCCACTTCTTTACATCTAACATAATTTTTAGTTTCATCGATAGTTATACCTAAAGCTTCCATATTAATACAAATATTTTTACGAACTTCTATACCATTTTCACCTAAACCCGCTGTAAAAATCAATACATCCAACCCTTCTAAAATGGCTGTATAAGCACCAATATGTAGCTTCACATCATGGACAAACATATCAATGGCAAGTCGGGCCCTTTCGTTACCTTTTTTACTGGCTTCTTCCAGATCTCTAAAATCACTGCTTATCCCTGAAATACCTAATACTCCACTTTTTTTGTTTAATAGGCTCTCTATTTCTTTAATATTCATATTTTCCTTTATCATTAAAAACGATACTATGGCCGGATCAATATCACCTGAACGTGTACCCATGATTAACCCTTCTAATGGAGTAAAACCCATGGTATTTTCTAGGGATTTTCCATCTTTTATAGCAGTGATACTTGCCCCATTACCTAAATGACAAGATATTATTTTTAGCTGATCCCAGGATTGTCCAAGTAATTCTCCAGCCCGCTGTGCCACATATTTATGGGAAGTACCATGAAATCCATACTTTCTAATTTTGTACTTTTCATAGCATTCATAAGGTAACCCATAAAGATATGCATATTTGGGCATAGTTTGATGAAAAGCTGTATCAAAAACAGCCACTTGGGGAACATCTGGTAGTAATTTTTCCATTGCCTCAATCCCCTGCAAATTAGGAGGATTATGTAAAGGTGCCACTATAAACAGTTCTCGAATATCCTCTTTTACTTCTTCCGTAATAATTACCGAAGAAGAAAACTTATGTCCTCCATGGGCTACCCGGTGACCTACAGCATTTATTTCAGTGATATCATTTAAAACACCATGTTTAGAGCTTACTAAAGTTTGTAATATTAATTCTATAGCTTGTTGATGGTCTTTTAATTCTTCTTCTATAATTACTTTTTCACCATCTTTTATTTCATGTTTGAGAAATGAATTATTAATACCTATTCTTTCTGCAATACCTTTAGCAAGTACATTTTCTGCTTCCATATTAAATACCTGATACTTTAAAGAAGAACTGCCACAATTAATTACCAGTATCTTCACATATTAACCCCCTAATAACTCTTTAACACTGCAACACAGTCATAGCAACCGTATTAACTATATCATCAATACTACATCCCCTAGAAAGGTCATTTACAGGTTTATTCATACCTTGAAGAACAGGTCCTACTGCTTCGGCTTTGGCTAAACGTTGTACTAATTTATAACCGATATTACCTGCTTGTAAATCAGGGAAAACCAGGACATTTACATTACCAGCAACTTCACTACCAGGTGCTTTAGAACTACCTACTTCCGGTACCAAAGCAGCATCAGCTTGTAGTTCTCCATCAATAGCTAAATCAGGATATTTTTCCCTAGCAATTTGCGTGGCTTTAACAACTTTATCCACCAGTTCATGTTTAGCACTACCTTTAGTTGAGAAGGATAGCATACCAACCTTTGGTTCAAATCCTACTAAAGCTTTAGCGGTTTTACCGGAAAGATAAGCAATCTCTGCTAATTGTTCAGCAGTAGGATTGGGATTAACGGCACAATCAGCAAAAATCATAATACCATTTTCACCAAATTTACAATCAGGAACAATCATAATAAAAGCACCAGAAACAGAAGATATCCCTTTTTCTGTTTTAATAATTTGTAAAGCAGGTCTTAATACATCTCCAGTAGTATTTTGAGCACCCGCTACCATACCATCTGCATCGCCTTTATTAACCATTAATGACCCGAAATATAAAGGATATTTTGTTAACTGTCTGGCGTCATCCAATGTTAAACCTTTATGTTTTCTTAATTCATATAAGTCCTGGGCATATTCTTCAAACTTTTCTGCCTCGGTAGGATTTATAATTTGCAAACCGGATAAATCTACGGCAAATTTTTGGGCAACAGCCTCAACTTCGTCTTTTGTACCTAAAAGAATAACTTTAGCGATATTCTCCTTAGCAATAATACCTGCAGCCTGGATAGTTCTTTCTTCTGTACCTTCTGGTAGTACTATAGTAGCCTTTTTCCCTTTAGCTTTGTCTTTAATACTTTGAATTAAATTCATTAAAAAACTCCTCCTTTTGATATAATAAATTTAGATAACTTATTTTAATTCAGCGAATTTTTATGAATTCCTACCCATAAATTTATTTTTTGTTTAAAAAAATCTCCTTATGTACCGAAGGGAATGAATATTTTATGAAAGTCCTGGGTGTTATTGCTGAGTATAACCCTTTTCATTTTGGTCATTATTATCACTTGCAAAAGGCAAAAGAATTAACGGGAGCCAGTGCAGTAATTTGCATTATAGGTAGCAGTTTTTTACAAAGAGGAGAACCTGCATTAGTTGATAAATGGGCTCGATGCCAAATGGCTCTACATGCGGGTGCAGATTTAATTTTAGAACTACCGATAGTATTTTCTTGTCGAAGTGCACTGTGGTTTGCTATGGGTGGAGTTAAGTCCTTAGCCTCAACAGGCATTATCACCCACCTGGCTTTTGGGGCAGAAACGACTGATCTCAATAAAATGCAACAAATTGCAAGGATATTAAACCAAGAAAATAGTTCATTTGTTAAAAATCTTGAAAAATACCTGGATTTAGGTTATTCATACCCTAAATCCAGAAGTCTTACTTTACAAACAATTTTAAATACCCCGGAAAATGATTTTATTAACGACCTGGATAAACCAAATAATATTTTAGCCCTGGCCTATCTACAGGTTCTAGAATCTTTAAATTCCAAAATTGAACCTGTTCTTATTAAAAGACTGGGCCATTATCATTCCCTTCAACCAGAAAATGGAATTGCCAGTGCCACAGCTATAAGAAAATTAATATTAGAAAAAAATCCTCTCTGGTATAAGTATGTGCCGGAGTCTACTAAAGAAATATTGACGTTGGAATTTAATCAGGGTAAAGGGCCTGTTTCTTTACAATCCGTAGAACAAAGTATAATGGCTACTATTAGACGAAAAACCCCTAAAGATTTAAAAAATATAATTGAAGTTAAGGAAGGTTTAGAAAACCGTATTTGGCAATTGGCCCAAAGCTCGGGTAATATCACTTCTTTAATTGAAAAACTAAAAACGAAACGCTATACCTACACTAGAATGCAGCGTTTATTGACCCATATATTTATAAGATTTACTAATGATTTAAGTATTACGTCACCTGAATATTTAAGGGTGCTGGGTTTTAATTCTAAAGGCCAGGAGTTACTACAATTAATGAAAACCAATTGTCAACTACCCATTATCACAAAATTTGCTCAGGGATATGACCAAGTTTCGGAGATTGGTAAAAAAGTAATGGATTTGGAAGCGAGAGCTACAGACTTATATACACTTGCTTTTCCCAACCCCCAAGTGCGTCAGGGAAGGCAGGACTTTTATAGATCGCCAATTATTATTTAGTAGTCACAAAAATAAACCCTTGTTATTTATCTAAAACCGAAACATCGCGAGTTAAAATAAAAGGAGTTTATTCAAAAAATTTGTCTGGGTCTGATTAGTTTTGATAATTATATGGGGTTTGGGTATAAACTGTGCCTTTAGTCACTGACTAAAAGCTTTTATTTTTTCCTTAATTTCATCCAAGGCCTCCTCACAAGCTATTTTACCCATTTCAATAAAATGCTCTGCAGCTTCAAAATCTGTCCAATTATAATCACATACCCTAGGCTTAATAATAATATCAGCATAACATGTATAATAACTTCTGATTTGCCTTTCCAAGAGTTCAATGGACTGCATTATTACATCATAGATATTATTAATTTCTATCTTTTCTTTGTTATGAAACTGTAGATCCACAGCAATTACCATTTCTGCTCCCATTTCTTTAGCCAATTGGGCCGGGACTCTATCTGTTACAGCACCATCTACCAGGATTCGGTTATCCATCCAAAAGGGTTGTACTACACCAGGTACCGCTATACTCGCCCGCACTGCATTAGCTACATTTCCTTCTTTAAAAACTATTCTTTCACCATTTTGCAAGTCGGTAGCAACTACCCCTAAAGGAATATTTAATTGTTCAAAACTTTTATTATGGGTCATTAACCTGATTAAGGCATGGGCCTTTTTTCCTTTAATCAATCCCCATTTGGGAATAACTATATCTATTAAATGGGAATTATTAAGTTCCTTAGCTAATTTAGCCATTAAATCCAGATTTGAACCAGCTGCATAAAAGGACCCAATAGCTGCTCCCATACTTGAACCAGTGATAATATCAATAGGGATTTGAGCTTTTTCCAAAACCTGCAATACGCCAATATGGGCCAGACCCTTAGCCCCCCCTGCTCCTAAAGCTAATCCAATTTTCGGTCCCATTAGAATATCATCTCCCACTAATGATTATTAACTGTGCTTCAGTAACCTTATGTTTGAATTTTATTTACAAGAAAATATTATCATATCCTGCTGATTATTACATATATACTCTAATAACAAAGAAATTAAGGTGGAATGTTTTTTGGAAAGAAGAAGGAATTTTTTTTATAGTTTACTGGCCTTTTTAATTATTATACTGGTTTTTTTAATGATAATTAATCCGGAAGCCACCTTTAAAGGAGCTAATTATGGTCTTTTAACCTGGTCCAAAATTTTAATACCTTCCCTTTTACCATTTTTTATCATTTCTGGTATCCTGGTTGAATTGGGGGTTGTAAATTTTTTGGGAGTATTACTCGAACCATTAATGCGTCCCTTATTTAAGCAACCGGGTGCTGCAGGATTTGTTTTAGCGATGGGATTTACCTCGGGTTTTCCAATGGGTGCCGTTTTAACCAACATATTATATGAAAAAAATTTGCTTACCAGAGAAGAAGCCAGCAGGTTAATAGCTTTTACTAATAATTGTAGTCCTCTTTTTTTATTAGTAGCTATACCCGTTGGCATGTTTAATAACCCTAATTTAGGTATATTGCTGGTCACCGCCCATTATGGAGCAAATCTTTTATTAGGAATACTTTTAGGCTTTAAGAAAAAAAAAGAAAATCTAATTTTTTCAATGAAAAAAACTAGTATCTTTAAAAAAAGCATTAAAGAACTTTTTGAATACCAAAAAAAAAATTCAAAACCTTTTGGCTCTTTGCTTGGAAACGCTATTAATAAATCCATACAGAATATGCTGCTCATTGGAGGATTTGTAATTATTTTTGCAGTACTTATTGAAATTTTTAAAGCAATTAAGATCTTTATACTTATATCTCTTTTTTTTAAAGAAATCTTACTATTTATTGGAATTGACCCGTCTTTAGGAGAAGCCCT
The DNA here is from genome assembly GCA_030154225.1 of Clostridia bacterium. GTDB lineage: Bacteria > Bacillota > Peptococcia > Peptococcales > BICA1-8 > JASKKI01. The sequence continues at coordinate 88,570 of JASKKI010000001.1, forward strand.
GGCCACAGGTTTATTTGAGATGACCCTGGGAGCAAAAAGAGCCTCGGAAATTAATACCCTGCTTTTAGACCAAATAATGATAGTTAGTTTAATTTTAGGTTGGAGTGGATTTTCCATTCAGGCCCAGGTAATCAGTATTGCTGGAAGAAATAATTTACCTATAGGACATTATATCTGGGGACGTTTTTTCCAGGGAATAACAGCTTCTATTTTATCAGGTATGTTGTTTTCTTCCTTTCTAGATATTGTACCTACCATAAATTTAGATCCTATCACTATACCTACAATAGGAATGTGGAATTATTTTATCTTTAACATAACAGCTATTTTTATTACGATACTAATATTATTATTAGTCTCCACTTTTATTTATTTAGTAAATAATAAATAAAATTTTAAAAAACAGGCTTATTTAGCCTGTTTTTTTGGAAGCTTGTTTATGTTGGGTGGTTTGCCTGATTTGTTGCCTTCCTTCTTTTATAAAAGAAATATGTTTTTCCAGTTGAGCCTCTAACTGGGCCATAATTTCATCTGCATAACCAAAGGCACCCTGGGTAATCTCCTGGGCTTGTGCTTTAGCTTTTTGTAAAATTTCCTGGCTATTTTCTTCAGCTAATTTATAAATTTCCGTTTCATTGATCAGTTCTTGTACCTTGTTTTTAGCATTTTCTATAATTTTTTGGGCTTCCAGCTCAGCATCATCTAAGATCCGTTGTCGTTCCTTTTTAATCCACTGGGCTTGCCTTATATCTTCCGGTAAAGTAGCCCTTAATTTATCAATATATTTAAAAACAATTTCATCTTGAATAACTACCTTATTAGTTAAGGGAATCCTGGCGCTTTCTTCCAATTCCGCTTCCAATTCATCTAATATTCTATATACCTCCATATTCACTTACCTCCTTAATTCCTCTGATAATATGTAATTTTTGTATCACCATAATGATCTTCACGAACTTTATTTAAATGGTCAAAATTTGAAAGCAATTCTGTATTTTTAGCAGTTTCGGCTATGATAATACCATTTACATCAAGTAAATCAGTCTTTGCTATTTCTTCAAGAAGGTCATCTATGATCAGTAATTTATAGGGAGGATCTAAATAAACCAAATTAAATTTTATATTTTTTTCTTTTAAAATTTTTAAAGCTTTAAAACAATCTACAGGGTAAATTTCTACTTTTTCATTAAAATTACACCAAGTAACATTTTCTTTAATAATTTGCACGGCTTTACGATCTTTTTCTACAAAGTAAACAAATTTAGCTCCTCTACTTAATGCTTCTATTCCTATATTACCAGTTCCTCCAAATAAATCTAGAACTTTAGCTTCAATAATTCTCGATCCCAATACATTAAAAACAGCTTCCTTTACTCTATCTGCTGTAGGACGAGTAGATAATCCTTTAACGGATTTTAATCGTTTTCCTCGACACATTCCAGCAATTACTCGCATTATTTTACCCCATTTCAACTTAAAACTAGTATAACACAATTTAATAAGTATTTGATTAAATAACCTAAATTAACCGCTTATAAGTTAAATAATTTTACACAAACTATATATGAAAAATAAAATTCTCCCTCAGTGCTTTTCTTCCTCCTTCCGCGGAAAAACCCTGCGGATTTTTTTATTTTTTTAAAAGCGTGGTTCATAACCACGCTTTTATTCTCCAGGGTAAATTTCATATTTTGGTCTGGGATTATTGGCAAACTTAGAAACATCAGCTTGTTTAATAAACTGTTTAGTGGATTTGGTCATTAAATCTTGTGCATATTCTGTGTCCCTTTTAACTTTTCCATATACAACATCTTCGCTTCTCTTTCTTCGTCTCATCTTTTTAACCTCCTTTGATAATTAAATTTAGTTTGCCCAAAGATACTAAAAAACACTCTTGAATATGAAATACTAAAATAGGAAACTAATATTTTTGAAAAAAAATTTAAGGAGGTTAATTATGGGTAGAACAGAAATATACCGTGAATTTGGGATTAATTTAGATCTGGCATTAGAAGCCCATGAAGCTATTAGAGGACAAAGAGGGGGAGAAATTCCCGGTGTGAAACTTCAGGAAGAAACATTTGATACAGCTCAAGTAAAAACCGTTACTGTTTTGGACCAACGGGGTGCTTCAATAATTGGAAAACCACCCGGTAAATACATTACTTTAGAATCTAATGTTCTTAGGATAAATAACAAAGCTTATCACAAACAATTAAGTGAAACTCTGGCCCAAAAACTTAAAGAAATTTTACCTTTCCATAGTGAAAATAATAGTGTATTAATTGTCGGTTTAGGAAACTGGAATGCTACTCCTGATGCATTAGGTCCAAAGGTAGTTGAAAAGACAATGGCTACCAGGCATTTATATGGAAAAGTACCTGAAGAATTAACTAACGGATTGCGCCCGGTAAGTACCATTGCTCCCGGAGTTTTAGGAATTACAGGTATAGAAACTGCAGAAATAATAAGAGGAATTGTTGAAAAGACAAATCCCAATTTAATTATTGCTATTGATGCTTTAGCTGCTGGTGATGTAAGTAGAATTGGCGCCACAATTCAACTTGCTAATACCGGAATTAACCCTGGTTCGGGAGTAGGTAATAAACGTTCAGGAATTAATCAAGAAACAATGGGTATACCAGTAATAGCCATAGGAGTACCCACAGTAGTTCATGCAAGTATTATTGCCCATGATATAATTGAAAGCTTCGTAGAACAAATGAAAGCCCGCCCACCTTTGACGGAACTAACTAAAGAATTACACCCTCCAATGTTAAAGATGATTATTGATCAGGTTCTACAACCCTATAGCAATAGTCTTATGGTCACACCAAAGGAAGTAGATGATTTAATTGAAAATACTTCTAAAGTAATTGCCATGGCTTTAGCAGAAGCTTTACATCCAGCAATGCCAGAAGAAGTTGCAAATTATTTGCATTAATATAAATAAACTATTGCTTTTATTGGGATCATCCTTTTAAGCAAAAGGGTTAAATGTTTAAAATAAACAAGCAGATGTAAAATACACCTGCTTGTTTATTACATTATTTTTTACTATTGTTGTTGTTGACCAGAAAGATTTTGTTCAGCAAACTGGATCATCTTTCTAACCATATATCCACCAACATAACCGTTCTCACGAGAAGTTAAGGAACCTTTGTCAATTGTTTGATAATTTGTCATACCTAATTCATTGGCTACTTCGTATTTAAATTTATCAAGGAAAGGTGCTGAACCTTGTACAGCAGGTTTGTTTGTATTTCTTGGCATTCTGTTTCACCTCCTATTTTTTAAAAATTTTTTTAATGTTATCTAAGAGTTCCACCATTCATAAGATTTTGTTCAGCAAACTGGATCATTTTTCTAACCATATATCCACCAACATAACCATTCTCACGAGAAGTTAAAGAACCTTTGTCAATTGTTTGGTAGTTAGTCATACCCAGCTCATTAGCCACTTCATATTTGAATTGATCAAGGAAAGGTGCAGCTCCTTGCACAGCTGGTTTATTAGTGTTTCTTGGCACCCTGTTTCACCTCCTCTCCCTTTAAGTATTAGTAGTTTGTGTTTTTTCAAATTTTTTATTCTAGTATTATTTACCTGTTTTTTTAGAATTATCTATTTTATTTTTATTTGTTTTTAAAGTCTTCTTTAATCCCATTTCTTGGGCCACTTCATATTTAAACTTATTTAATTTGTTTTGTATTTCTTTTTTTTCAGACATTTTAATACACCTCCTATAAATTATTTTGTAATCGTTGAAATAAAATAATTCTAAAAAAATTAAGTAATTTTTGACAAAAGAATAAACTTATATTTATTTTCAATAAATAAAAAAATCTAGTCCTTAAATGACTAGATTTGTTAAGTATTACTTATGCTCTTATATTTTCTGATGAGTAATTATTAAATTTTCTCATAGTAGCTTCATAAAGTTTATTATATTTTATCGAAGTGAAATCTTCTCGTAAAATTTCATCTGCAAGTATTTTAACTTGTTCCAATATATGAACATCTTTCAATAAATTAGCAATTTTTAAATCAGGTAATCCATGTTGTTTTGTCCCCAAAAAATCCCCTGGTCCTCTTAATTTTAAATCTTGTTCGGAAAGATAAAAACCATCAGTACTTTCTGTCATAATTTCCATTCTGGCTTTACCTTCATCAGTTTTAGGATCAGAAATTAAAATGCAATAAGCCTGTTTTGAACCTCTACCAACCCTTCCCCGCAACTGGTGAAGTTGAGCCAGGCCAAACCTTTCCGCATTTTCTATAACCATAATGGTAGCATTTGGTACATTAACACCAACTTCTATTACGGTAGTTGTTACTAAAATATTTATAAATCCTTTTCGAAAGTTTTCCATAACTTTTTCTTTTTCAGCCATATCTAGTTTTCCATGTAGTAATCCGATTTTAAATTCAGGAAAAATGTTTTTTTGTAAATTTTTAGCTAAATTAATAACATTTTCAACATAAAGCTTTTCCGATTCTTCAATCATTGGACACACAAAATATACCTGATGCCCATCAGTAACCTCTTTACGAATTAAATTATAGACTCTAGTACGCATAGCTTCATTAATATGATAGGTTTTTACAGGCTTCCTACCCTGTGGTAACTCATCTATAATAGACAAATCCATATCTCCATATAAGGTTAAGGCTAAAGAACGGGGAATTGGAGTAGCTGTCATTATTAAAATATCTGGATTGGGTCCTTTCTCTTGTAAAGCCAAACGTTGTTTAACACCAAAACGATGCTGTTCATCAATTACTACTACTCCTAGGTTATTAAAAATAACTTCATCTTGAATTAAGGCATGGGTACCAATTACTAATTTAATATTACCCTGCAAGATCTCATAAAGTATTTGCTTTTTCTCTTTAGTCGGTAGGCTACCAGTTAATAGAATAGGCTCAATACCTAAAGGTTTTAACATTTTTGCTATACTTAGATAATGCTGCTCAGCCAGGATTTCAGTAGGTACCATTAATGCACCCTGATATCCTCCACTTAAGGCCTTTATTAAAGCCCAGATAGCCACAACAGTTTTTCCTGATCCAACATCACCCTGTACTAGGCGATACATAATCTCCGAATTTTCCATATCCTTTTTAATTTCAGAAATGACTCGTAATTGAGCATTGGTTAAGGGGAAAGGAAGGCTATTAATAAAGCTTTTGGCTAGGTCATCCTGTTTAGTATGGCTTATACCAGCTAATTTTTTTACTTTTTGCTTCATGTTTTTGATACCTAATTGTAGTATTAATAATTCCTCAAAGGCTAATCTATTGCGAGCACTTTTTGCTAATTCCCAATTAGTAGGAAAATGAATTTCTTTTAAAGCTTTTTGAATACCTAATAAATTATATTTTTTTAATATGTCCTCCGGAATAACTTCTGGTATACTAATTATGAATTTATCTAAAGCTTCATAAACAATATTTCGCAAGAACTTAGAAGGAATTTTTTCTGTTGTCGAATATATAGGGACAATTCTTCCGGTATGACGTTGTTCACTTAGATCATCATATATTTCATATTCACTAACAATAATCTTCCGTTCAAAACGCAGATCAACTTTACCTGTAACAATTATTTTTATACCAGGTTTTAATTTATTTTTCAGAAACGTCTGGTTAAACCAGATAGCAGCAATACACCCTGATGCATTCTTAAGGTATGCTTTAAATATATTGACATTTTTTTTGGGATTTATTACCTCAACCTTTTTAATAGTACCGAAAATTGTTTCCACACTACCACTTTCTAAAAGGTTTATGGGTTTTAATTGTGATCTATCTTCATATCTGCGGGGTACATAATAAAGAATATCTTCAATACTTTCTAAACCAAGCTTTTTTAATTCCTTTGTCCTCTGCTTCCCTACACCAGGAATATTGGTTATACTTTCTTTCTTTGAAGTTACTATAACAGGATTTTGTCTTTTTTCTTTAGTTTCGGGTATTTTCCCCTTTTCTATCCAGTTTTCTATGTCTTTTAATAACTTAAATTTTTCACTTTTTGCTAAAGATTCATACCTATTTAGAGCATCTTTAAAACTAAAAATATGAGAGTCTGAAATTTTGTCAAAAAAATTTAGAAAAAATTTATTAAAACCACCTAATACACCTTTGTTAGACAAGTTTAATTTTTTTTCTGCATTTATCGCTTTTAATAACTGTTGTTTGTGTTCTTCTTTTAACATGGTTTCACACACCTAAAAATTAGTTCTTAATCCATAGTTATCAATATTTATATTAATTTACTAACACTTTTTGCAACTATTTAAACCATTATTTATCTTTATCCATTACCTCATTAAGCCTGTTTAAAACTTCTTCCAGGTTTAAGCCATGAGCTCTTATTCCTTGTTCTAAAGTCTCCGTTGAGGCACCCATACATAGACAACAGCCCATTCCCATCGACTTTAAAATTTCAGCTGCACCAGGATGGGTTTGTAAAAGCTCCATAATAGAAATATCTTTACTAATCATATAATCACTCCACTTAACTTTTTTAGTATAGTATTCTCTATTATTATGTATTTTTCCTTTATCCTCTTTAAACGCCGAAAGAGGATGACCTTGATGTCATCCTCCCTAATACACCCTCCATTAGATTGTCTATCTCTATTTTTAAATTTTTTTTATTAACTACCGAACAAAGAAAGTAGAGCACCAGCAGCAACAGCAGAACCGATAACACCGGCCACATTAGGTCCCATAGCATGCATTAATAAGAAATTGC
>JASKKI010000077.1 GCA_030154225.1 Clostridia bacterium
AGAAACTAAAATAATAGAAACAAGCCAAGATCTTCAAACGTATTTAATACGCTTTTAGTCTTGGCCTTTTTATGTGCTGATTTGTCTAAAATATTTTTGTATGAGTATTAACGCCAATTTAACTGCAAAATGGAACTCAAAGGCTTAATGGTAAATTGTACGGTTAAGCCAATGAAAAAGCCTGTTATTACTCCAGAAATAATTAGAACAGGTAGATAATAAAAAAGATTAAAATTATTAACTATGATACTGGCTATAGCAATTTGCCCAATATTATGGAAAACGGCACCTACGATACTAATAGTAGGGAAGCTAAAATACTTTGAGAAACGTTTATACAAGAAGGACATTATGATTGTACTGGTTAAACTACCAACAACACTAAATAGGAAAGTAGAGGGCCCTCCCCCAAAAAGAGAACCTAAAAAAGTTCTGCTTATTACTACTGTTACTGCTTCCTTAAAGCCAAAAATAATAATAGTAAATAAAGTAATGATATTGGCTAAACCAATTTTTACTCCAGGAACAGGAATTGGAACAGGAATAAACCTTTCGATAACATGAAGGGCTAAAGCCTGCGCAATTAAAAGACTAAGAACTGTTAACTTTTTTGTTTTGGTCAAGTTATCACTTCCCTAGTATGACACATCGTCAATATTTTTTTCATTAGCCCCTTGAATATAAATAACAACTTTATTGGGCAGACAAACAATATTTTGGCCTGCTTTTGATATTTTACCTGTTTTTTCACAGACTTTATCCGGACAGGATGCATCATTAACGTAAATACCGTCTTTTTCACTAGTAATATAAATATAATTGTTGTCTGGTAAATCAATAGTAAATTCTTGTTTATCCTTTAAATTATCAAAAAAAATAGTATTATATATTTCGCCATCAATTTCTATGATTGCTATTTTTTTATCAACATCGGTCCAGATTGAATCCTGTAAAAACCAACCTATTACTGCGATCAGTAAAAAAATAAAAATCAGAATATCACCTTTTTTAAATTTCATTCAATCACCGCTTATTTTTGTAATTTATATTGGTCATCAACAATTTTAAAAATATCTTCATTTATACCTGATGAAACATAAACCTTTTTATCATTAGTAATAAAAATGGCTTCAGTATCAGGTGATTTTTCAATTAATTTCATTCCCTTTTCTAATCCTAACAAAAATATAGCGGTTGATAAAGCATCACCATCAATAGATTTCCTGGTAATAATGGAAACACTGATTAGGTTGTTTTCAGCAGGGTATCCTGTTTGAGGATCAATTATATGATGATATCTTTTACCATTTTGTTCAAAATACTTCTCATAAGTTCCCGAAGAAACCAAGGTCTGGTTATTTAATTTAACAATGGCCATATAATCCCCACGGGGTTCGTATGGATCCTGTAATCCTAAGCGCCAAAGTGTACCATCGGGCTTAGTTCCCAGGGTTAAAATATTACCACCTAAATTAATAATAGCATGTTTAATACCATTTTCCTTTAAGATCTTAGCTACTTCATCGGCAGCATATCCTTTAGCTATAGCACCTAAGTCTACTATCATTTTTTCTTTTAATAGTTTTGCTTTTAGTTCAGTTTTATTTAATAGTAAATTTCTGTAGTTAACAAGGGGAAGTTTGTTTTTAATTAGGGTGTCATCAGGAACACTTGCATTTTCCTTATCAATATTCCACAGTTTGACAATAGGACCAATTGTTATATCAAATTGGCCATTGGAAAGTACTGAAAAATGTCTTCCTTTTTCTAAAACATAAAATGTTTCAGGACTTAACTGCACAAAATCTTTTCCAGCAGCGTTATTAAGTTTAATGATCTCACTCTTATCGGTATTTTTATTGATAGTCATTTTATTTTCAATTTCTTCAATACGGTCAAATACCTTGGTAAATACAGCATCATTTTCTAATTTATCAAAGATCGTAATTTTGACAATTGTACCCATTAAAAAAGTAGTTTTGGCAACAGGTTCAATATTATCTTTGGCTTTTTCTGGTATGGTTTCCAGAGGAATTGAACAGCCCGTTATAGTAAAAATCAGTAAAAAGAGAATAATAATGGCTTGAGATAATTTTTTAAAATACATATTTATTTATAACCTCCAAAAGGATTGTGACAAATAATATTTTACCATAAAAAATATTAATATAAATGTTTCATGTTATTAAAAAAGAAGGCATTATTTCAATGCCTTCTATAAATAATTATTTACTTAGCATCAGCTAAAGCTTCTTGAGCCAATTCAAAGAATTCTCCAACACCAATAGTAACACCAGCTATATCATCAGTATGTCCTTCATCATCTTTATAAGCAATAGCTGTTGGATCTTGCTTTTCAATTAAATAAGCTTCGGCTTTTTCAGCTTGCTCATGCCAGGGTGCTTGGGCACCACCTTTTTCTACAAGTGGATATTTACCGTTTTTAGAAAGGGTATCTTTATCAGGACCACCATTTCTATGAGCCCCATTCCAGTCAGCTTTAACAATTTTACCATCTTTTACTTCTAGGGTTACAACGTATTTCCAACCGGTTTTTTCATTAAATTGTTTTTCCTGAGCAAAATAAATACCATCTTCATACTTGCCTTCAGCTTGTTTAGGTTCATCCTTCTTTGGTTCTTCTTTAGCGGGTTGGTTAGAACTACAACCGACAAGTGAAATAAGTAGCATTCCTACCAATATTACCCCCAAAATTTTTTTGAATTTCATAATGTTTCCTCCTCCTTAAAAATAAAAGATAACTTCGTGAAAATATTTTCTGTACTTTCCCTACAAATTCCTCCTTATAATTAAAAAAATTTATAGTAAATATTTATTATATAAAAATATAAAATATAACATATATTTATATTAATTATGTTAGAAACAGAGATAAAGGGATAAAAAAGAAAATAACAAGAATTTATTTTATGATTTAATGATAATCATAAAATTATTTATATAATAATCTATAAAAACTTGTAACATAACTTTTATATAATAAAAATATTTATAAGGTAATAAATGTAAAATTTTTCATAATTCGTATTTGTGAAAATTTTTATTTATATATACTATTCTAGGAAAAAAATTTATTTCCTCCTATTCCTATAAAAAAAGTAAACTTTTTAAATAACAAATAAAATTTTTATAAGAAGTTAATAATATATAAAAATTGTTAAAGGAGGTCCTTGACCTTGAGTACTGCAATCGAGACTATGATGGAAGAACATCAATATATTTTACATGCTTTAAAAATAGTTCGAAAAATGTGTAAGACTATTTTAGATAATGGTACTTTAATAACAGAAGATTTTTTTAAATTTATTGATTTTGTCAGAAATTTTGCTGATAAATATCATCATGGTAAAGAAGAAGCAATTCTATTTAATGTAATGGAAAAAGATTTAGGAGCTACTGTAAAAGAAGGACCAATAAGAGGTATGTTAGTAGAACATGATTTAGGCCGGCTATATATGTCCAGATTAGAAGAAGCATTACATAAGTTTAACAGTGGTGAGGAGGAGGCAAAGTTGGATATTATAGCTAATACTATTTCCTATACCCATTTATTAAATCATCATATAAATACAGAGGATAATACCCTTTATCCCTTTGCGTCCAGGGAATTAAAACCAGAGACTATGGCCAAAATGGAAGAAGAAGTTTTGAAATTAGAAGAAGATGAAAATAATCAAATGGTAAAAGAAAAGTATATCAATCTAATAAAGGAACTTGAAAAGAAATATAATTAATAATAAAAATAGTATATTGCAATATATAATTTCAATAGTATATAATTAATTTATATGGACAAAATTTTCCTTGTATATTAAAAGTTTAATTTTGTCCCGAGATTCAAGAATAATGTGGATATGGAGTGCAGTTTTAATGGATAAAACAAATGAAATTAAAGAGTTTACAAAAAAAGCTGAGATGCTCAAAGCTATCGCCCACCCTGTTAGATTATGTATTGTAAAAAATCTTCTGGAAGTAGATTCATGTAATGTTTCTACAATGCAAAATTGTCTGGACATGCCTCAGTCCACAGTATCCCAGCACCTGGCAAAACTCAAATCTGCCGGGATAATCGAAGGGGAAAGGCATGGTGTTGAAATAATATACAAAGTAGTAAATGAAGAAGTAAAAAGGGTTATTGAAGCAATTAAATAAGTTAAATTTTAAAAGGTTTCCGAAAAGGAAACTTTTTTTACACCAGAAAGTATAACTTTTGGGCTTACCCTCGATCTTAATCTATTATTCCCGATAGCACGGTAGCGCTGTAGCTACTGTAGGTTAGTTATTAAATTGTTGGTAAGAAATAACCAATTTTAACTAAAAACCATTGTAAAATTCTAGAAAAAGGATGTATAATATGTTTAATATTTTAAAAAAAATGGTAAGATATACACATAATATATAATTCATTTAATATACATAATAAATGTAGGCGTAATTTAGGACTATGGTAACAAATAATTAAGACTTTAAGTCATTATAATAACTATTTTTCTTCTGTAAAATTAGTTTAAGGTTAGGAAAGGATGCGATAATAATGATTATAATAAATCTTATTGTAATATTGGCAACTATTGCATATGTAGCTAAAAGAATAGCCTGAATTTATTTTTAGGGGTATCCTATTAGGATACCCTAAAGTATTTGTTTGGAGATAAATTTCATTGGGTATGGTATAAATAAAAAATTAAAGGAGGCAAATAAAATGCAGGCCAAAGATATTATGACCAGGGAGATAATAACCGTTATATCTACCACCACAGTAGAAGAAACAGCCAAGATATTATCTGATAATAAAATAAGCGGGTTACCGGTAGTAAATGATAGCCATGAGGTTATAGGTATTATTACTGAGGGTGATTTAGTTTTTCAGCAAAAGAAAGTGACTACTCCGGCTTTTATAGCCTTATTTGATGGGGTATTGCAATTAGGTAAGCAACGGTTTTATGATGAAATAAAAAAGATTGCTGCCTATAAAGTTGAGGATTTAATGACAAAGGAAGTTATTAGTGTTCAACCTGATACAGATATCTCTGATATAGCAACCTTGATGATTGAGAAAAATATTAATAGAGTCCCTGTAGTTGATAAAGAAAATAAACTTGTGGGAATAATAACTCGTCATGATATAATTAAACATATTTATAATCAAGAAGGAAGAAGCTAACAGAAAAAAGTAAGAAAGTGCAAATGATGAATAACTGTAGGGACTTTAGTACGAAATAAGAAATTCGGGTGGATAGTTTGAAAAAATATAATTGGCTCAAGATTAAAAGTGAAATAGTACAATTTAGCAAGAGTTTAAATATTGATAAAATTGGCTTTGCATCTGCTGAACCTTTTTATAATATAGAGGAGTTATTAAGGGAACATCGAGATAGAGGTTATAGTTCCGGTTTTGAAGAAAAGGACATCATGTTGCGAATTGACCCCCAACTTTCATTGCCTGGTGTGCGTTCAATTATTGCTGTAGCCCTAGCTTATCCATGTCAAGAACCAAATAACTTTGTGCTAGATAAAGAGCCCAGAGGAATGTTTTGTCGTGCTTCCTGGGGTAAAGATTATCATCTAGTATTAAGAGAAAAACTAAGTCAGCTTGCTAATTTTATAAAAACTTTAGTTCCTGAGGCTGCGACCTTGGCTATGGTTGATACAGGACCACTGTCAGACCGGGCAGTTGCTGCTCGAGCCGGTTTAGGCTGGATTGGAAAAAACGGTAGTTTAATAACGGAAGAATATGGATCGTTTGTTTATTTAGGAGAGCTACTTACCAATTTAACCTTAGAACCGGATCACCCTGTAAAAAAAAGATGTGGTACTTGCTCTAAATGTGTAAATCTTTGCCCAATGCAAGCAATTATTGAGGATAGTTCAACTGTAAATTGCCAGAAATGCCTGGCTTTCCAAACACTCACAAAAGGTTTCCTTAATGATGAAATAAAAAATAAGATTGCTTCCCACAGGCATTTATACGGGTGTGATATCTGTCAGTTGGTATGTCCTTTTAATAAGGGAAAAATAAATGACTGGCATGCTGAATTCAAACCCCGGTATGAATTAATTAATCCTTCTTTGAAAAAAATATTAAAGATGTCAAATAAAGATTTTAAAAAAATTTATGGTCAAATGTCTGGTAGTTGGCGGGGTAAAAAAATTTTACAGCGTAACGCTCTCTTGATTTTAGGGGAAATAAAAGACCCTGATACTATCCCGTTATTGACAGATATCTTAAATAATGATCCCCGACCAGAAATAAGAGGGGCTGCAGCCTGGGCATTAGGAAAATATAATTTAGAAGAAACTTTTAAGATATTGGCTAATAGGCTTGAAAAGGAAGAAGATGAACAAGTAAAAAAGGAAATTAATAATGTACTATAAAAAGTTAGACATTAAAAAAACCAGCCGCTATTAAAGGCTGGATTTTTTTTACTTACTAAAAAGTAAATTTTGTTAAAAAGTTAAAGGGTAAATAATATCCATGAAGAATATTACAAAATAGCTATAAATAAAGAGGTGACCCGGTAATGTTTACAAAAATAGATTTTGAGCAGGTAAAAGCCAGGATTAGTCCATTTGTCCATGAAACAAGTATTGTTTCTTCTCAATCCCTGAATGAGTTAACAGGTAATAGCCTTTTTATAAAGCCGGAGTGTTTGCAAAAGACTGGTTCTTTTAAAATTAGAGGTGCGGCAAGCAAGGTTACTTCACTACAAGGTCAAAATATAAAAGGATTGGTTACGGCTTCTTCCGGTAATCATGGACAGGCTGTAGCTTATATGGCTAAGGCATTAAGTATAAAATCAATTATAGTTATACCTAATAATGCACCAGAAGCTAAAATTAAAGCCATTAAAGCCTATGGCGCAGAAATAGTAATGGTAGGACCCAAGTCTAATGAGCGATTGGAAATGGCAAAAGACATTTCCCAGGAAATGGAATATATCTATATTCCTCCTTATGATGATTATGAGGTAATAAAAGGCCAGGGAACTATAGGTTTAGAACTTATAAACTGGGGTCATTCGATAGACAAGGTTTTCGTACCTATTGGAGGAGGGGGGTTACTCTCCGGCATAGCAAGTTGTATTAAAGCCATTAATCCCAAAATAAAAGTTATTGGTGTAGAACCCCAAGGGAGTTGTTGTATGTATACTTCAATCAAGGCTGGTGAGCGCAAAGAAATTTCACCGGATACAATAGCTGATGGCCTTCGCACAGTGATCCCCGGGGAAATAACCTTTCCTATAGTTCAGAAAAAAGTAGATGATATTATTTTAGTTGAAGAAGGAGAAATCAAAGAAGCTATGAAATTAGTACTGGAACGGATGAAGCTAGTTATTGAACCAAGTGGAGCTGTTTCAGTAGCTGCAATGTTAAAAGAAAAAGGGGAAGGCAAAAATCTAGTGGCAGTAGTAAGTGGTGGTAATTTGGATATAATGAAAATAGCAGAAATAATAGCTAAATAACTATATGCTATGAACTATTGTTTATGAACTAATATAGATAGGGGAGAATAAATTTGCGTTTTTTACTTTATTATTTCCTTTTTAGAGTATTTCTAGGGAATCCTTTATTGGCTTTGCTAATAATTACTTTTATTTATTTAATGGTTGATCGCCAATTTATTGGACTTTTACCTGATATTTTTAAGCCATTTAAACGTAAAAGTCGAATTAAAGCCCTTAAGGAAACAGTTAAATTAAACCCCGCAGATGTTAATGCCTATAAAGAAATAGGTCAACTTTATTTAGAAGAAAAAAATTATCAAGAAGCTATCAATAATTTTTTAAAAACGTTGGGTAAAATGGGGGAGTATGCAGATATTCATTTTTACCTGGGTAAAGCATTTTATTTACAAGGCCAGCATGAAAAGGGTAAGGAAGAGTTATTACAGGCTTTAAGTATAAATTCTAAAGTTGGCTATGGTGAGCCTTATATCTATTTGTTAGAAGCTGAAATAGCTGGTGAGAAGGATCGCGTTGAAATAAAGGATTTAGTTGAAAAAATTCAACGATTTGGTAATCCTGAAATCCTTTACAAAGCAGGAAATATTTTATTAAAATATGATGTCCAGCTGGGTAAAGAGCTTTTAAAAGAAGCTGTAGAGACTTATAAAGGAATCCCGAGAAACTTCCGCAAGTTACACAGGCGTTGGGCATTTTTCGCTAGACTAAAATTAATTAAACATTAGAAAAAGTAGGGAAAATAATGATAATCAGAAAGGCAGAATTAAAAGATTTACAAGCTATCACTGATATATATAATCATGCAATTTTAAATCTTACAGCAACATTTGATGAAGAGATAAAATCCCTGGAAGAGAGAAAGGAATGGTATTTTGCCCATCAGGGTTCCCGATACCCTCTTATTGTAGCTGAGTTAAATGCTGAAATAGTTGGCTGGGGTTCTATCTCACCTTTTAGACCTAGAGCAGGTTATAGGTTTACCGGGGAAACTTCAATTTATGTTCGGACAGATAGGCAGGGGCATAAAATTGGTACCTTGTTACTAAAGGAATTAATTGATATGGCTTGTGCTAGTGGCCTGCATACTTTGATGGGTATTATTGTCGATGATAACCTTCCTAGTATAAAATTACATGCGAAATTCGGATTTGAAATAGTAGGACGTTTTAAGGAAGCAGGTTATAAGTTTGGTAGATGGTTGGATGTTATTATTATGCAAAAAATGTTATAAACACAAGTTATTATAAAACTCGAGGCCACTGTCGTAAAAGTAATACGCCGAAAACCTCGAGTTTTTAAAGTAATACAGCTTGATAAATTTTTGGATAGCTTTTTATAGTTAAGCTTTTTTAATAATAGAGTACCCTATAGTGGATGATAATAAACTGTAAACAGCTATAGAAATAAGGGAATCCGCAGTATGGTGTAATGCAGTACCAATTCCTATAACAACTCCTGCTTTATATAAAGAAAAACCAAAAGGTATTACTATTAGTGCCTCACTTAAAGCATGGATGGGTAAAGTTGCTATTAAAGCTGTTCTTAAAGTAGAACCCTTTTTAATCATAATTGCCCCTACTAAAGCGAAAATAGCGTGCATAGCTGCTCTGGCACCGATTACTGGACCAAGTTTAATTAAAAAACCTAAGGCAGAACCTACTCCTACCATAATAGCGACCAGAGGACTTACTGTCATAGCTAACATGACCGGCACATGGGAGGCTAAGGTTGCACTAAAAGGTGGGATTGTAATTCCCAAGAAGCCACCAAAAGCTAAGGGAATCAGTAATGCTAATGCTGTCAATAAAGATCCTAACACCAGTTCTTTAATTTTCATTATCATTCCTCCTTGCTGTCTTTACAGCTGTCATGACAGCATTATACATCATAATAGACAATTGGTCAAAGCTTTTTTTGAGTATACAAATTAAATTAGAAATAAAGAAATTTATATAGTTATTTTGACCTTTTCATTTTTTATCCAAGAATAAAGGCATAATGCCACGATATGTTTACTAATTTTTAACTATGCATAACTGGTTGTAATAAAATTTTTTGCTTATATTTTGCTGCAGCAATCGCATAGTTCTTGGGACAACTGCAAGTGTTAAAATTCCAAAGATAATGTATACATTGTATAAATTAAATACAATGGGATTTTCATCTTCTCGCCTTTTTAATTTTTTACATAATGTTTTATCTAGAGTTTAAGGTCTATCACCTCTTGACAATATTAAATTTGCAACTCTTTGTTGTGCTTTTGCGGCTTCATTACTTGCTTTACCTATTATAGTTCTTAATGTAGGGTCAATTATTTCAGTTTGTATTAAGGCATAGGCTAATGCAGCCATTCTTGTATCTTTTTCATAGTCCTGCAACATATCCATATCAGTAAATTTCATAGGAAAATCACTCCTTGGTCATACTTTCGTAATATTCTTGTAGTTTATATTTTGCATTTGTCAATAATTGAGCTTCCTTATTAAAAAAATCAGCTATTTCTTGGTCAGTAGCATTTCCAGCGTAGAAGTGACATTTGCGGGCAGCTACTTCTGTTTCACTTATTATTTTAATTAGGTAAGCACCTTCCTTTATACGCTGAATAGTCGTAGGGTCAAATTCTCTTAACTTAGGTTTGTTTTGGTTAATGAATTTTAATATATTTCTCATACTACCTCCAGGCAACAAATAATTATTAAGTTTATTTTTTGCAATAAAATCGTTTTTATGTAGACTACTGAACATTTTTTATTAACATTTGGTTTATGGTAACCATCTGCCGTAACAGTGTTAGAAACTTTAGTAACAGATAAAAAATTAATTAACAAGTTTTATTTCCAATAGTTTTTAAAATTACAACTCCGGAAATGATTAAAATTCCACCTAAAGTTTGGCTGATTGTTAATTTTTCCTTTAAGAAGATAAAAGCTAAAATTACTGTTACCAGGGGTTCTATAGTACTAATGATTGAGGCATTGGTGGGACCGATTAAGGATACGCCAATCCAAAATAAACTTATTGCTAGAACTGTTGAAATTATGGCAATTAGAAACATCCATAGATAGGCTGCAGCAGCTTTAGGTAAAATGAGTTGAGATTTAATTAAACCTAATAGTAAGTAGGTAGCTGCTGTAGAAGTAATGACAATAACTGTTCCCTGAAGTGGTTTGATTTCCTTCATAACTTTGGTCCCGGCTACAATATAGAATGTATAAGCAAAAGCAGATCCTAATCCTGCCAGAATACCTAATAGATTAGTTGTCTTAAAGGATGAGCCTAATACAAATATTAAGCCTGTGAATGATATTATTAATGCCAATACTTTTTTCCAGGCAAAAGCATCTTGTTTAAGAAAAAGAAGTGTTAAGTATACCAAAATCGGATGTAAATAGAGAAGAAGTCCTGCCAATGAAGCAGAAGCCAGTTTTACACATGAGAAATAAAATACAGAGACTAGCCCATAGCCAATTGTTCCTACAATTATAAGTTGATATAATTTTCCCCTTTTTATGGGAGTATAATCTTTTTTAAACCATAGATAAGTCCATAAAATAATTGCAGCTATTAAAAACCGAAAAGTTAAAATAGTGGTCGTGTTCAGATTAAAATTATAAGCTATTTTAGCAAAAATACCCATGGCACCAAAAGAAGATGCAGAAATCAAAGTTACGATAAATCCTAGTTTTTCATTTCCCATAAAAATATCTCCCATTAATCTGTAGTAATACTTTAAATATACAATAAAATATAAATTGTGCATACGAGTGTTTTAATTAAACTTAAAAAGGGTAAAATTAATTTGTAGTTGTAAAGTCTGAACAAGGAGGTTACCCCAAATGTTTAAAATTAAAGATGAGATTTACTGGGTAGGTGTAAAAAACTGGGAATTACGAAACTTTCATGGAGCAGAATTTTCAACTCCTTATGGATCGTCATATAACGCATATTTAATTAGAGATAAACAAACAGCTTTAATAGATACTGTATGGCAGCCATTTAAAGAAGATTTTGTTAATAATTTAGATCAAGAAGTAGGTTTAAATAATATTGATTATATCATTATCAATCATTCGGAAATAGATCATTCTGGTGGTTTAGCTAGTTTGATGCATAGAATTCCTGATGTTCCTATTTATTGTACTGCCAAGGCTAAAGAGATTCTTTTAAAACTTTTTCAGAAGGAATGGAATTTTAAAGTTGTTAAAACGGGAGATACTTTAAACTTGGGTAAAAACGAACTATTATTTATTGAAGCGCCTATGCTTCATTGGCCTGACAGCATGTTAACTTTTGTGAAAGGAACAAATGTTTTATTATCTAATGATGCTTTTGGTCAGCATTATGCAGCTTCAGGTTTTTTTAATGATGAAGTAGACCAATGTAAACTAGATCGAGAAGCTATGAAATATTTTGTAAACATCCTTCACCCGTTTAGGAAGCTGATTATACAAAAAATTGATCAAATTAAAGCTCTTAATTTGACCATAGAAATGATAGCTCCTAGTCATGGGATTATTTGGCGTGACGACCCTCTGCAGATTTTGGATAAATATTATGAATGGTCACAGAATTATCAGGAAGATACTGTTGTTATTATTTATGATACCATGTGGGATTCAACCAGAAAAATTGCTCATGCCATTGGAGAAGGAATTGCTAGAGAAAAGGTTAATTATAAAATAATTAATGCTACCAAATTCGATAATAGTGATATCCTTGTAGAGGTATTTAAGTCCAAAGGTATACTTGTTGGTTCTCCAACCGTTAATAACGGTATATTAAGCTCCATTCCCGGCTTATTAGAAGAAATAAAAGGAATGAAAATTACTGGTAAAATTGGCGGTGCTTTTGGTAGTTATGGCTGGAGTGGAGAAGGTGTGAAAATTATCAACAATCTTTTATCTGAGGCTAAATTTGAAGTAATAAATGATGGGCTTAAGTTTAAATATAAACCAACAGAGGAAGAATTTAAGGAATGTATTGAGTTCGGTGAAAATTTCGCAAAGCATATTAAAGGCTTTTAAAAGCGGCATATACCCTGTTACCTTTATACAAAGCCGGGACCCTTGACGTATTGAATATACGCTTGTGGTCCCGGCTCTGTATTTGATTTTTATCACAGATTTTTTCTATTTTTTAAATACAAT
>JASKKI010000078.1 GCA_030154225.1 Clostridia bacterium
CTAAACCTAAACCTAATCTTTTACTCATATCTTAAAGCTTCAATAGGATCTAACTTAGCTGCTTTATTAGCAGGATAAAGTCCAAAAAAGATTCCAATAAAAGCGGAAAAGATAAACGCAACAAAAACTGTTATTGGTGAAACTAAAGGTGGCCACTTGGCAATTTTGGCAACAATCATGGAACCACTAACACCTAATAATATCCCGATAGCCCCACCTATTAAACATATTACAATAGCTTCAATTAAAAATTGAATCATTATGTCTTTATACTGGGCACCTAAAGCTTTTCTAATACCTATTTCCCTAGTTCTCTCAGTTACCGAAACCAACATAATATTCATGACCCCTATCCCTCCTACTAAAAGGGATATACCGGCAATAGAACCAACAATTATTTGTAAAATACCCATAATCTTATTGGCCTGTTCCATTTCTTTTTGCAAACTATAGGCATGATATTTATCTTTATTGCGGTGTCGATGATGAAGTATTCTTTTGGCTTGCTCAATAGCTGTTTCTGTTTCTTCTTTACTAGCAGCACTGGCTTCAATATAACCTACATAATTCCAACGAATAGCACTGGTAAAAGCAGAAAAGGGAACATAAGCCTTAGGAAGCTGGTTTGGTCCCATAACAAAATTCTTATCACTTTTAGCTACACCTATAATCGTAACAGGAATACCAAAAAGGTCAATTTGTTTCATCAAAGGATCCTGACGTCCAAAAAAATGTTCTGCTAATTCACTGTCAATTACTATGACTCTACGTCCCGCTTTTTCATCTGCCTCAGTTAAAAACCTGCCTTTTTCTAATTCAATATTTCTTATATATTTATATTCAGTCCAAACACCATATACATGTGTTCTTTTATTTTTTCTTTCATATTTTAATGGTAAATATCTATCCTGGACGGGAGAAATATATTTTATAGCTGTAGAGGAATTTTTAATCACTTCTACATCTTGTACAGTAATAAGGTCTGCTCTGGTTACCCTTTCTGTATCATTACTCCTAGCATAAACCATAAATAAATTTGTACCTATTTTTTCTAGTGAGGTCATAACAGCTGCTTGACCACCCTGACCAATAGCAACTACTGCAATAACAGCAGCAACTCCAATAATAATGCCTAGCATAGTCAAAGCGGAGCGCATTTTATTAACCCAAATTCCTTCTAGAGCTACGAGAATACTTTCTTTAATATTCATCAGGTTCCCACCTCTTCATCCCTGGGAAGTTGGGTCAAAACTATCTTGGCATCGATTGGTTTTTTTATCTCAACATTTTCAACTAATAACCCATCCCGAAAGCGAATTATTCTGTTGGTATGCTCGGCAATATCCTGCTCGTGGGTTACCAGAACTATAGTTACCCCTTCCCGGTTTAGGTCTTGAAATATAGCCATTACCTCTTCACCTGATCTAGTATCCAGGTTACCGGTAGGCTCATCGGCTAATAAAATTGCCGGATCATTAACTAATGCCCTGGCTATAGCCACTCTCTGCTTTTGTCCACCAGAAATCTCATTAGGGCGGTGATTCACCCTCTCTGCCAAACCCACTTTTCTTAATGCTTCAAATGCCCGCTCTTTTCTTTCTTTTTCCGGTACTCCTGCATAAATCATGGGAAGTTCTACATTTCGTAAGCAGGTTAGCCTAGGTAATAAATTAAAGGTCTGAAAAACAAAGCCTATTTTCTTATTGCGAACTTTCGCTAATTCTTTATCTTCTAAGTTAGAAACATCCAATCCATCAAGTATATATTGTCCTTGGGTAGGTCGATCCAGGCAACCAATAATATTCATCAAAGTTGATTTGCCTGACCCTGAAGGTCCCATTATAGCTACAAAGCTCTTGGGTTTTATAGAAAAAGTAATTCCTTTTAAAGCAGTAACTGCAATCTTCTCTGATCGGTAAACTTTTACTAAGTTATTTATTTCTATCATTAACCTTCACCCTAACCCCTTCTTTAATCTGCACAGTAGGATTAAGTATAACTTTCTCTCCTTTTTTAAGACCAGAAAGCACTTCAAAAAACAGGGCATTACTTAAGCCTAGTTTGACTTCCCGTTCAAAAACATTACCTTCTTTATCTACTACAAATGCTACATCTTTATTTTTCCTCTGGGTTATTGCTTCATAAGGTACCAGGGTTACATTATCTTTTTCATTCAGAATGATCTTTAAATTAACGTTATATCCGGGCTTTAATTTAGAATTATCCACTTCATCAACTGCCACGCGGATTTTTACTTGGGTTTGTTCTCCTTGGGATGTTCTTTCTAACTCGGCAATAGGAGCTACATATTCGATATGCCCTATAAAAGCGTTTTCCAGTATTCCTTCACTAGTAATTTCCACCAGATCACCAACTTTAAGATCGGCAGCATCTACTTCATTAATACCGGTTTCAATTTGTAATTCATTTAAATTTCCTATACTTACTAATAACATACCAACCTGAATAGGATGCTGTTCTTTAACAGGGAGACTTAATACAGTTCCATCCATGGGGCTAGTAATGGTAGCTTTATTTAATGTATTTTTTGCTTTTTGTAAAGCTATTTTTGCTTCTTCTAATTGCGATCGTATTAAAGGCAGTTTTGCTTTCTGTAAAATTGATAGATTTTCCTGTTCAATAGTCATATTTTTTTCAGCCAGCTCCAATTCCTGCTGGCTAACAGCACCCATTTCAAACAAGACTTTTTTTCGTTCATAATCTTTTTTAACAAGTTCTAGTTCTTTGTGCGCAGTTCTTAAATTGGATTCTAATGAAATTAACTCCATTCTTTTAGCATCATAGGTAGCCTGAGCTTCCGCAACCTTAAGAATTAGGTCATCTGCATCCAGTTTTAAAATAACCTGACCTGTCTTTACTTTTTCACCGGGTTTAACAAATATCTTTTCAATGGGAGAAGGTATTTCAGCGAAAATTTCTTGCTTATTTTTAACCTCTAAAGTACCTGTAGCAAAAACTGATTGTTCAAATTTATCTTCAAGAACATTTCCTGTGATAACAACAATTTCTTTCTTACCCATTTTACTGAAAAGCTGGCTGGCTCCCATAATGATTAGAGCAACTATTAAAAAAACAATGGTTTTCTTGTGATTTTTAAAAACAGCTAAAATCTTTTGCATAGTACCTCCTTATTTCTAAAACTCAAATTTAGCCATTCCTATAATACATCTATAAGGTAAACTTTGTAAACCTTAATAAATGAGGTATAATAAAATAAAGTTCCATTTAGATACATCTACTTATGAATTTATTATTTGGGAATAAACTGTAAGAAGAGTATCCCTTGTACATTAACTTTCATCAGATTCCTGCCTTAATAATTATAAAATAACTGAAGGAGGGATAATAAGTATGGAATTGTTTCATTTAAAAGATAATTGTTACTATCTAAAAGGGGCTGTCAACATAGGCTTAATCAATATTAATGATAATGCCATACTAATTGATACCGGAATTGACAAACAAACTGCTAAGAACATGGAAAAAATAATTAAAAGTAAAAGCTGGCAAGTGACCCATATTATTAATACCCATGCCCATGCTGATCATTTTGGCGGCTCCCAGTATTTAAAAGAGTCTTTCCAGGCTAAAGTTTTAGCACCCAAAGTTGAAGGGATAATTATGGAACATCCTGTTTATGAACCCTTTTATCTATTTGGTGGGGCCCATCCTATCAATGAACTTAAAAATAAGTTTTTACAGGGTTCTCCCGTTAATATTGATGAATATATAGAACCAGGCCCTATAAATATATACGAAAAAACACTGGAAATAGTTGCACTTCCAGGTCATACTATGGGACAAATTGGTATCTTATTTGAAGATATACTATACTTAGCCGATGCAGCTTTTGGACCACAAGTTTTAAATAAACACGGTATACCCTATTTTGTTGATATAGATCTACAGTTAAAAACTTTAGATTACCTGGAAACTCTCAATTGTTCTTATTATCTTCCTGCCCACGGTGAACTAGTTACCAATATCAAAGATTTAACTAAAGAGAACCGGCAATACATTTATAACATTGCCAATAAAATCCGAGAAATACTTCCTGGAACAACGGTGGAAATACTGGCCAAGCTTTTAAACTCCTTAAAAATCAATGTTAATAACCCTGGTCAATATTTTCTAATGCAGGCTGCAACCCTTGCTTATATTAGCTATTTAAATAATACTCGTGAAATTACCTGGGAAATAACTTCAAATATTTTGAAATGGAAAGTAAACACCCAACCCGAAAAATATCCGGCTAAAACCACTTAATGCCTTATTTATAAGACATAGCCAATCTATATTTTCTGACCGCAAAAAAAGCTGGTTTTTTTAGAAACCAGCTTTTTTTCCAAATATATTACTAGATATTGTATTTATCCTATTTTTTCAAGTTCACGGCGGGAACGGCGATGTTTTTCATATTGAGGATCACCTTTTTTCCAATTAGATGTTTTCACCTTTTCTTTGGGTGTAGATTGCTCCATAATAACAAAACCATTACGTGCAACACAATAATAAGTGGCGTCACCTTGTTGACAGTTGCCACAGCCAATACATTCCATGGCCGTATTAATTACCTCCTCCATAAATTTTAAAATTTTTAAAGCTAATCTACAAAATCAAATTCGAGGTTCTTAATCCTTATAACATCACCATCCTTAGCTCCTTGTTCCCGCAAAGCTTTGATTACTCCCATAGCATCCAGGATTTGTAAAAACCTGTTTACCGCTTGCTCATTATCAAAATTAGTTCGTGCCCAATGTTTATCAACTTCAGGACCACTAACAGTAAATATTCCATTTTCATTTTCAATATTAAATTTTGGTTTTTCTTCTACTTTTACCATTCGTAATTGTTCTTCTTCAATCATCGGAAGAACTTCCTGTTCTTCAACCTGATCCAAAATATCTGCCAGTCGGTAAATAAGTGACTCCAATCCTTCACCGGTGACAGCTGATACAGGAAAAATTTCATATTCAGTTAATTCATTATTAATTAATTTTAAATTATTTTCAGCTCCAGGTAAATCTATTTTATTTGCCACAATAACCATTGGTCTCTTCATAAGATAGTGGCTATATTTTTCCAGTTCTTTATTTACTATACGAAAATCCTCTAAAGGGTTCCGCCCTTCTGACCCAGAAATGTCTAAAACATGGACCAGTACTTTTGTACGCTCAGTATGTCTTAAAAATCTATGTCCTAATCCAGCCCCTTCTGCAGCACCCTCAATAAGACCTGGAATGTCGGCCATAACAAAACTCCGCCCGGCATCTACCCTAACAACTCCTAAATTAGGGGTAATTGTCGTAAAATGATAATCAGCTATTTTAGGCTTAGCTGCTGAGACTCGGGAAATTATGGTTGACTTACCCACATTAGGAAAACCTACTAACCCTACATCTGCTAATAACTTAAGTTCTAAAATTATCCAGCGTTCTTCACCGGGATCACCATTTTCGGCTAATGTGGGTACTCTATGGGTAGAGCTTACAAAACGAGAATTACCCCGGCCACCCTTTCCTCCTTGAGCAACTACTATTCGTTGTCCAGCCCTAGTAAGGTCTGCTATTATCCTTTGCGTTTCTGCATCTTTAACTACTGTTCCCACAGGCACCTTAAGTATTTTATCTCTACCGGTTTTACCATGCTGGTTTTTACCCTGACCGTGTTGCCCCCGTTCAGCTTTATAATGGGTATTATATCTAAAGTCTACAAGAGTTCTCAAACCCTCATCCGCTTCTAAGATAATACTACCTCCATTACCCCCATCTCCTCCAGCAGGTCCCCCATATGGTACATATTTCTCTCTTCGAAAAGCTACAATTCCATTACCGCCATCACCAGCTTTAACATTTATTTTGGCGTAATCATAAAACATATAATTAATCACCTTTCAAGTTTATAAATTTAGTATACGTAAAAGTATAGCTTTGCTCAACAAACATATATTTTAGTTTGCCCATTTTCTACTAAACATTTTATACCTTGTTTCTCTGCAATACTCTTAATGGTTTGGTATTCTAATTCTCCATTTATATTTTGCATATCTATAATTATTTTCCCGTTTAAAAAAGATATTACTATGTTTGCTTTCTCCATCATAACTTTATTAATGAGCCTTTCCCAAATTTCATTAAAAAAAGACCTAACTTTTGGAATATTTTTATCTTCTATATACCATACCTCTGGAATACTTATTTTAAACCCTTCATTAAATCCTAGACTTAAAACTTTAGCAGAAATATCAGCCGCCAACTCAGTAGAAGCAATGTTATTTAATTGTCTTAAGCTTTGTAAGTGATTAGAAACTTCCTGTATATATTCTATAGCTTTATCATTTTTATTCAATTTTAAAAATCCCCAAATTACTTGAAGATGATTTAGGAAATCATGGCGTTGATGACGATTAGTCTTCAATAATTCATTAAGTAATTGGTCCACTTCCAAACCTCCTATAAATATTTAAGAAACATGTTCATTTTATCCCAATTATTTACTATTTGTCTATAAGAAAAACCGACATTGTCGGCTTTCATGTCTAGTGGTTGTTGTTAGAAATAAGAATGTTATATGTCATTAGCAGCCTGATTAGGGCTTGGCAATCTTTGTTTTGAGCTTTTACTTCCTTGAAGCTAAAAAGTAAACCTGGCCAAGATGGCCAGGTTGTTTATTAGCTGATTGCCGCTTCAGGAATAATACTTACTTGTTTTTTATTTTTACCCTTGCGTTCGAATTTCACAATACCGTTAGTTAAAGCGAATAATGTATCATCGCCACCAATACCAACATTATCTCCGGGGTGGATCTTGGTGCCCCTTTGTCTAACGATGATGTTCCCAGCCAGTACAAACTGTCCATCATGTCTTTTTACGCCTAGACGTTTAGCTTCACTATCACGTCCGTTTTTAGAGCTACCAACACCTTTTTTGGATGCAAAAAGCTGAAGGTTTAACTTTAACATTTAGTCCACCTCCTCTGTAAAAGCTTAAAATACTTACTGTACTCTTGTTCTATAGAAATGAAACCTATTTCCATGGTTTTAAGAATAACTTGTGCTTTTTCCAAGTCAACACCGGTTAATTGGGAAGAAAAATAACACTGAAGATGGCCATCAGCTTCATTAACATTATACTGTGGTTTTATAGAGAGCTGCTCTTCTAAACTATTAACTGTTGTAGTTGCTAAAATTGAAACAGCTGCACATACTATATCTTTTCCTATTTCGGCATACTCGGCATGACCGGAAACTTCAAACCCAACTATATAATCATTAGTATTTCGGTAAATGACTGCTTTAATCATAATTGTTAAACTTGAATTTTTTCTACAACTACTTTTGAAAATGGTTGACGATGACCTTGTTTTCTACGGTAATTCTTTTTAGGCTTATATTTATAAACAACAATTTTTTTGCCTTTACCATGTTCTTGAACTTTTAGACTTACTTTTGCTCCGGCTACAAATGGATTACCAACTTTTAATTCTCCATCTTTATTTACCATTAAAACTTTATCAATTTCAACAGTAGCACCGGCTTCCGCATTTAAAAGTTCAACTTTTAGAGTATCGCCTTCTTGAACTTTATACTGCTTACCACCTGTTTCAATAATTGCGTACATTGTTACACCTCCCTATCCCATACTCGCCAAATCCAGGTAGCAAATCCTATGCTTTTAAAACCCGATTCGTGCGGTTTCAACAGTAAAACAACAGTTTACTGCCTACAGTATCAGAGTATACTACATCCCGAAAAGCAAGTCAAGATTTAACTACTCGTTTACTTTCAATTAATAAAGGTGTAAAATCTATAGCATCGGCACTTACTAAGTAGAAATTAATTCCCCACTTAATTCCCGATATAGCCCCATTTATAGAATCACTATGGAGATGAGCATAAACACACTTTTTTATCTTATATTGCTGCAAGATGTCTACAAAACCACTCATTTCATGCTTACCATTAGTTGGTGGATAATGCAGCATTACAATGATTTCGTCAACATCACCTTTAATACTATCTAACGATAGACGTAATCGTATCAATTCCCTTTCATAAATTTTAGTATCTTCCTTTGTATTAAAGTATTTATCACCGGGACATATCCATCCTCTCGTACCACAAATAGCTATATTATTTGGTAAAATTATATGATCATTCTGTAAAGCATACATTTTATCCGGTAAATTTTTTCTGACTTTACTGATGCTTTGCCACCACAAATCGTGATTACCTTTAATTAATATTTTCATACCGGGTAACCCACCTAGAAATTCCAAATCATAACTGGCATCTTCCAGTTTCAATGCCCATGACAAATCACCTGGCACCAAAACCACATCTTCATGGGTGATTATTGCTTCCCAATTTTGTTTAATCTTTTCATGATGAGCCTTCCAGTGTTCACCGAAAATGTCCATAGGCTTATTAATCTGACCTTTTTTATCTAATGATAGATGGGGATCACCCAGTGCAAAAATACGCATAAATAATCCTCCGGATAAGTAACTAAGAAATTTAGTTGTTAGTGGAAAGTGACGAGTCATCAGTAAAATTAATTAAAATTGCAGATATAGAAAAGAGTTATAATACTTTTGACTTACTTGATAATTACAGCTTTTGCATACGTCCTATATACTCTAACAACCTCCACTAAAACCTTTTGACCAACCAGCTTCCCGCCGTTTTCTACATCGATTATATAACCTTCAATACGGCCAATTCCATCTCTTGGCCTTTGACTATGGGGCTCCTCTATAAAAACTTTGACCAGTTGATTTTCTTCTACGGGAATAATATAATGACTTAATTCCTTAGTACCATAAACAGGTTGAATTTCATATGTTTCAATGGCCAGATTTTTTCTGCCCCGAATTACTATTTCCTTTTGAAGTTTACTTTCCAATTGTCTTAAAAGGGTACCACCCGGACCTATTAGTAGAGAAGCCACTTCAGGGTTTGCATTTATTAAAATTGTATCTGCCATTGTTCTACTGGCTAATTCCCTTAGTTCTTCTTTGATTTGAATTGCAATTGTATGTTCCGATAGTATTCGCCCTTTACCTTCACAGCAAGGACATATTTTTTCCAAAGAAGTACTTAAAGAATGGCGCATTTTTTTACGGGTCATTTCTACTAAACCTAAAGAGGTTATCCCTAAAATATGAACTTTTGTTTTATCTTTATGTAGTTCCTCCTCTAATCTAGCCAGTACCTCTTTTTGATGTTCCCCATTTTCCATATCAATAAAATCAATGATGATTATACCACCAATATTACGTAATCGTAATTGTTTAGCTATTTCCACAGCTGCTTCTAAATTTGTCTTTAACACTGTATCTGCTAAATCAACACTTCCTACGTATTTTCCTGTATTAACATCTATACTTGTTAAAGCTTCTGTTTGGTCTATTACTATATATCCGCCACTTTTTAACCAGACCTTCCTTTTTAAAGCTCTTATTAATTCCTGCTTAATATTATATTTAGCAAACAAATCCTGGTCTTCAGTTAGGGTGACCTTATATTTTAATGCTTTTTGTCCAACTAATTCTATTATTTTTTCGTAAGTAAATCGGGAATTAACTATTATTCTTCGTACATCATCTGTGACAACATCTCTTAAAATCCTTTTTACCAACTCTAGATCCTTGTGAATTAATTTAGGCGCACCAGATACCCGGTCTTTATGTTCAATCTTTTGCCAGATTTTTAAAAGTAACTCCATATCTTCTTCCAGTTCCTCTAAAGAAGTCCCTTCGGCAACAGTACGTACTATTATTCCCATTTTCTGCGGCTTAATTTTTTCTGCAATTTTTTTTAATCTTTCTCTTTCGGTATCATCACTAATTCGCCTAGAGATTCCTACATAATCTACACCAGGCATTAGCACTAGAAAACGGCCGGGTAAAGTGATCTGTCTGGTAACTCGAGGCCCTTTATTACCAATAGGTTCTTTGGCTACCTGAACTAAAACTTCTTGGCCTTCTTTGAGAATGTCACGAATATTAACCTTAAATCCATTTTCATTATAAGTACCATTAGTTATAGCATCTTCCACATACAAGAATGCGTTTTTTTCCAGGCCAATATCAACAAAGGCTGCTTGCATTCCAGGTAATACATTTTCTACTTTGCCCTTATAAATACTCCCCACTAGCCTGTCACTTATACTACGTTCGATGTAAATTTCAGCCAGTTGTTCATTTTCTAATACCGCCACTTGGGTTTCATCTTCATTGGATTGTACAATAATTTCTTTGTTCATAAACTCCTCTCCTTAAATTGTGACACTGAGGGGGGAAACCAACCCGGTATCACCACCCACATATAGTCCTTCCCTATGAATATCTATTATTTCCAGGTCTAAAGGTATTCCATTTTTCTTAAGAACTTCTAAAACTTCTTCTGGGCGAACATTGCCTTCACTTCCTGTCTGAACAGTTAATTCAATTTGTATTTCTTGTTCCCCAGTAATTTTTCCATGTATCTCAAAAATTCCTGGTCGTATATCTTTCTCCTTTAAACCTTTTTTTGTATGACGTAAGATAGGTATTTTTTCTTGTTTTAAAAGATTTTTAATAATATTTTCAAATTCAGTTTGATTAATTGGTTCAATAAGATTGGCCTTTATTAAATATTTTGCCCTATTAATGACTGCCATTAAAGATGGTACTCTACTATCAATTTCTACAATATCATAAATAACCAACCCAGCAGGTAAGTAATTCTCCAATTTTCTCTTTAATTCCTGTATTGGAAAACTTTTTTGCAAAACAACATCCATATATTCTCCTGAACTACTTACACCTACACTAAGGGCAGAACCAAAGGACATTTTAGGATGAGGATTAAAACCCTGGCTATAGGCAATAGGTACCTGGGCTCTTCTAAAAGCACGCTCCCAAGCCCTAACTAAATCCAAGTGAGATATAAACTTCCCCTGGCTGGTTTTCCCATATTTAATTCTTAAGTTCACCTGGCTTACCTCCTTTAAGGTCCAAAGCTACATCAAAATCCTGGCAAATACCACAAACTGTACAATGTTTAAAACGACAATCACCAGTTATAACTGTCTCCATCGCTTTTTGGTGTTCTTTAATCAAATACTGTTTTTTAACACCTATATCAATATGTTCCCAGGGAAGAATATCTTCATATGTTAGCTCTCTGTACGCATACCATTGAGGGTCTAAATCAACTTCCTTAAAAGCCTCTAACCAATTGCTAAATTTAAAATGCTGTGACCAGCCGTCGAATTTACATCCTTTTGCCCAGGCCTCATATAAAGCCCTTCCTAATTTACGATCACCTTTAGCAAAGATTGCTTCTACAAAACTTAATTCAGCATCATGGTAATTGTAAGTAATTCTCCTGTTTCTAATCTTGCTGCGTAAATATAGTTGCTTTTTCTTTAATTCCTCTAGCCTGGTCTGAGGTGCCCACTGAAAGGGAGTATGGGCTTTAGGTACAAAAGCTGCGACACTGATTGTAACCTGGGGTTGTGGTCCCTTATTACCTTTTTCTTTTCGTACTTCATCACCAATATTAAGTACTTTGTATGCTAAATGGGCAATACCATCCAGATCCTCATTTGTTTCTGTTGGTAAACCTAACATGAAATACAATTTTATTTTATGCCAGCCCTGCTCAAATGCTGCCCTTGTTACTTCTATAAGATTCTCTTCTGTTACACCTTTGTTAATTACATCTCTTAAGCGTTGAGTACCTGCTTCCGGAGCAAAAGTTAAACTACTTTTTCTAACCCGCTGGATTTGGTTAGCAAGATTCATAGAAAAAGAATCAACCCTTAATGAAGGCAAGGAGACACCCACCCCTTCATTACCATACTTGTCTAAAAGCTCTTTTATAACAGGTTCTATACAGGTATAGTCACTGGTACTTAGAGAAGTCAAAGAAATTTCGTTATAACCTGTATTTCTCAACAGCTTTTCAGCTTGTTTCTTAAGTACTTCAGGATCTCTTTCCCGTACCGGACGGTAAAGCATTCCCGCTTGGCAAAAACGGCATCCTCTAGTACAACCCCTTAGTACTTCAAGCATCGCCCTATCATGTACTACCTCTAAATAAGGAACGATAGGTTTAGTAGGAAAATATGCTTTATCTAAGTTTTTCATATACCTTTTGGAAATTATTCTAGGTGCGCGAGTGTGTTTGGGCTTGATACTTTCTATTTTCCCATTAAGTTGATAATCTACTTCATAAAATTTAGGTACATATACACCCTGGATTTGGACCAGATCTTCCAGTAGTTGTTCTCTATCCATTTGTCCTTGTCTTTTTTCCTTATGGTTGGCAATGGTTTCTAAAACCTCTAAGGTAACTTCTTCTCCTTCTCCAATAACAAAGACATCAATAAAATCCACTAAAGGTTCAGG
>JASKKI010000079.1 GCA_030154225.1 Clostridia bacterium
TGTTGTTGTTTTACCATGGTCTACGTGCCCAATGGTCCCAATATTTACGTGGGGCTTGGTTCTTTCAAACTTCTGTTTCGCCATCTTTCAATTTCCTCCCTTTAAACCTAATTATTAAAATTAAGTACATTATTCGAGGATTTCCTCTATCTCACACGAAATTATTCTACAGTATTTAAAAAATCATGTCAACTTACTTAAAGGGCAAAAGGGCAAAATCCAGTTTGTCGACTTTATAGTGACTAGGAAAATTCTTTACCAACAGAAAAAAACAGATGACAAATGCGTCATCTGTTTTTTTCTGTTGGTGGCGGCGCAGGGATTTGAACCCCGGACACTGCGGGTATGAACCGCATGCTCTAGCCAACTGAGCTACGCCGCCGTATAGAGGCTTCAATCGCCTTTAACTTCTGGTGGAGCCCATAACCGGGATTGAACCGGTGACCTCCGCCTTACCAAGGCGACGCTCTGCCTACTGAGCTATATGGGCAAATTGGTTGCGGGAGGAGGATTTGAACCTCCGACCTCCGGGTTATGAGCCCGACGAGCTACCAGCTGCTCTATCCCGCGCTATTCGATATTCGTTATTCAACATTAAAGATGCAAACCTCAAGGTTTGCTTCAATTTGAATCGAACATCTAACTTCTAACCTCTAAAATGGTGGAGGGGACAGGATTCGAACCTGTGAAGGCATAGCCAGCAGATTTACAGTCTGCCCCCTTTGGCCAACTCGGGAACCCCTCCGTATTACTATTGAGTCAAAATTTTTGATCAGCGCCACATGACTGTCAATATCACATGATGTGTGGCCATGAATGTTAAGCCCACTTGACGTGTCAAGATGAATGTAACTCAATCGGGATGTGCTACCGTTTTTTTCGGTGGCACGATGACACGGATATACTGTTTAACCTTTTAGCTTTGTCACTGACCCCAAAAGAAGTTTCTGAGTTAAAAACTGGAGCCGGCGATGGGACTCGAACCCGCAACCTGCTGATTACAAGTCAGCTGCTCTGCCAATTGAGCTACGCCGGCTCGTTTGCCTGTTTGACTGACAAAAACTATTTTATATCAAAAATCAAACCAAGTCAACACTTTTTTATGTGGTAATTTTTGGGTAATCATTAATCCCTTTTTTCTAAATATCTTTCCAACTTTCTTTTCACTCTTTGCAAGGCATTATCTATAGATTTAACATGTCTCTTTAAATCAACTGCAATTTCTTGATAGGATTTTCCTTCTAAATAAGACATTAGAACTTTCCATTCTAAAGAACTTAAGATTTCACCCATTTTTTCTTCAATATCATCGAATTCTTCTCTACTTATTATAAGTTCTTCCGGATCAGTAATTTTAGAACCTGAAATAACATCCAATAAAGTTCGATCTGAATCTTCATCATAGATAGGCTTGTTTAATGAAACATAGGAATTTAATGGGATGTGTTTCTGCCTGGTGGCAGTTTTTATAGCGGTTATAATTTGACGAGTAATACACAACTCCGCAAAAGCACGAAATGAAGATAATTTATCATAACGGAAATCACGGATGGCTTTATATAAGCCAATCATCCCCTCCTGGATAATATCTTCACGATCTGCACCAATGAGAAAATACGATCTAGCTTTTGCTCTAACGAAGTTTTTGTATTTATTAATCAAAAATTCCAGAGCATAGGTGTCGCCATCTTTTGCAAGTTCTACCACTTTTTCATCATCCATTATCTCAAAGGTGTCCACAAAATCATGCTTTGCAGTAATCGTCATGCTCTCGCCTCCACTTTAAAATTTACAACATTATGCAATTGTCCGAATATTATATCTTTAATAAATATATATATTGTCCATGGGAGAATAATAAGACAAAAATTTCGTTCTATTTTCAGTTTGTCCAATATCACATTGATAATTATAACCGAGACCATAAAACTAAGTCAAGGAAAGTTTAAACCCCACTACTTGCCCCGCCGCCACCTCTCAAGAATATGCTTTACTTCATCAGATAGATGAGAATCTAAACGATAAGGTTTGTATTGTTTTTCTTTGAGAAAAACTTCATTCCGTTTAAAGGTTTCCTCAATTTCAGCTAGAAGTTCTCTTGAAGAAATTCTATAAGCACCTTTTCCCCATATCATCTCCTGTTCAGTTTTATCGGAGGTAGCAACAAATATCTTGCTGTTTCTAGGTAAAGAAGAAATCAACTTTTCAATGACTAAGTCAGCAGTAATTCCTTCTCCCGAATAAACAATCTCCACATTTCCATAATTTTCTCTATGCTCAATTCCGCCTTTAACCTGATGAGCATCAAACACTACAATAACTTTTATGCCTTTATACCCGGAATAATTACTCACAATTTCCAATAATTTTGAACGAGCATGCTCAAAATTAACCTCTTTTAATTTCATTAGTTCAGGCCAAGCATTTATGACATTATATCCATCAATAACTAAGATCTCCTCCAAAAAGTACTCACCCACTCTTTTTAAACGTGCGACAACTAAAGGGTTAAATTGGTTTGACAGCATAAAAAGTGCAATTTATAGCTCCGGGCACTGGTCACAGATTACTGGGCACGTCCAATAGACCGTTGTTTTAATATTTCATAAAGAACTACACCTGCTGCGACTGATGCATTAAGAGAGTTTATTTTACCAAACATAGGGATAGTAACTAAAAAATCACATTTTTCCTTTGTCAATTTACTTAGCCCTCTTCCTTCACTACCTATAATAACAACAAGAGGTCCTTTTAAGTCTTGCTCATAGAAATTATTTCCTTCTAAAGAAGTACCAACAATCCAGCAGCCTTCCTTTTTTAATTGGTCTATTGTTTGTGCTAGGTTAGCAACCCTTGCTACGGGAACATATTCAACGGCACCGGCTGATGCTTTAGCCACACCTTCAGTTAAGGGAACGGCCCTTCGTTTGGGGATAATTACACCATGTGCCCCAACAGCATCGACAGTTCTTAAAATAGCTCCCAGATTATGGGGATCTTCTATTTCATCCAACATAATTATTAAAGGTTCTTCTTTTTTCCGCCTGGCATTTTCCAAAATATCCTGCCAATCTACATAATCCGCAACGGCTACCAAGGCTACCACGCCCTGATGATTTTGCCCTGGAAACATTTTATCTAATTTGCTTTTATCTACCTGCTGAAATGGGATTCTTTTTTCTTTTGCCAATTTAATAATCTCCTGAATAGAACCCTTGTGGCTTCCACTGGCAATGAGTATTTTATTAATGGATTTATCTGACTTTAAAAGTTCCAATACAGGATTTCTCCCGAATATTTCAGCCATAAAAACGCTCCTTTTTAACTTAAATGACCATTTTTATTAGTCAGTCAACTGTTTTTAAAGTTAATTAATTTGTCAGATCTTACTATTGGGCACGCCCCATATTGGTTAAATATTGCTTTTAGGCTAAGCCTAAGATTACTCTTTCACTGCCCTACTTAAGAATTTTTCTCGCATCTCTTTAGCTTGTCCACAGGTAAACTTGCCTTCCGGACAAGGACCTGTTATACATCCAGGGCCAGCAGTAGCAAAAATATTTGGTGCTACTTGTTTTACTAATCTTAGCATTTCAGTAGCTAACGCCCGAATTTCCCATTGGGCTCGATTACAGCATCTTAAATTAAAAAAGTGTAATAACTGTCGTGCATTCATAGTTACAATCATTTTAGTTTCTGCTGCATTGGGTAAAATAAACCTCGCATCTTCATTGGATTTTTCCCCATTATTACCTAGTTCTTCCACCCATTTATCATACCAGCTTTGAATGATTTCCATTTGTTTTTCAAATTCCCGAACAGCTTCCTCACCTAAATCAATAATCTTCGGAGGAATTATATAATTAAAAGTATTACTTTCATTTGTCCTTTGCTCACTTACATATCTTTGGGATTTAACACTAAAACTTGCAATTCTATGTCGTGTTATCTGAGCTAATAAACTTCTGGAAACACCTTCAATACCGAATGTAAATGAAGCATGCTCTATTGGCGAAAGATGTTCCATATTTAGAAGCTTTTTTATAAATGGACCCTGGCCCTCTTTTTCAATACCCTGTTTTAATTCTGTTAGGCCACTATTTGTATAACACAATTTTGCTCCCATAGCGACAATTTCTTCAGGTTCGGGAGTGTATCGTAATAATTCCACCCTTAAAGTTACTCTCCCCATACTTGCACCTCCACTATCTTTTAGGGGGTAGCATTTTTTCCCATTAACTATTAACAATATCTTCTATTTTCTTCAACAACTCTTCAATCCGCTTATAATCTTCTGTTAAATATAAATAACCAATCAACGCTTCCAATCCTGTGCTTTTACGGTATTCCGTTACTTCAGCATTTTTGGGGATTTGTCCTGATTTAGCATTACGACCTCTTCTGGTTATCGCTAGTTCTTTCTCTGTTAATATTCCTTCTATACTTTCAACTAGCCTGGCTTGTGTACTGGCGTTTACCCGCTTTATGGCTTGTTGATGTAAATCTTGCACTTTTCTATTCCCTGATATTAAAAGACTATTACGCACATATAACTCATAAACAGCATCACCTATATAAGCCAATGTTAATGCCGGTAATTGTGAAGGATCACCTGGAAAAACAGAAAACATAAATACACTTCTTTCTAATCTTACTTGTCTATTTAGTTATTATAACATTAACTGACATATTCCCGTACAGTTTTTTAAAAACTACACTATCGAGCCACCATGCATATCCTTCATACTATTCTAATTTCCAATTTGTTCCCTGAGGTGTGTCCTCAAAAATAATACCAACTTTTTTCATTTCATCCCTTATTAAATCAGCTGTCTTAAAATCTTTATTCTTTCTGGCATTTTGTCTAATAGCTATAATCATTTCTATTAATTTTTCTATCAACCCATCCATTTCACCATTTGCTTTCCAATTAGTTCCTTTTATTCCATCCTCCAGGATAATACCCAGTTCTTTAAGCTGATCCCTAATACTATCGGCAGTAGTAAAATCTCTTTCTTTTCTAGCCTTTTGTCGTAAAGTTATAATTAAGCTTATTAAATCTTCTACCAGCTTTCCACCCTGGACTTCTCTGGTAGTAAATGATATTCCAAGGACCCCTATTAAATCATCAAAAACAGATTTTGCCTGTTCTAGTGTTTTTTTATCTAAGCGGGATTCCTTCAGATAAGTATTTATCCCCCTTGCTAAATCAAATAAGGCAGCTATTGCTAAGGCGGTGTTAAAATCATCATTCATTGCTTCGATGAAATCATCCATCGCCTTTAGGGTCACTTCCTTTAATTTGTCACCATTTTCATAATTACCCGCAACCTTTAAGCTATTGCCTAATTGTAGATATGAATTTTTCAAACGGTCTAGGCCTTTTTGAGCAACCTCTAATTTTTCATCATCAAAGTCTAATGGACTGCGATAATGGGTCGATAATAAATAAAACCGAACTACCATTGGATCAAATTTCGCTAATATCTCCCTTAATAGAAAAAAATTACCCAGTGATTTAGACATTTTTTCCTGGTTTACAGTAATAAATCCATTATGAAGCCAGTATCTGGCCATGGGAACATCTAAAAGGGCTTCTGTTTGGGCAATTTCATTTTCATGGTGTGGGAAAACCAAATCATAACCTCCACCGTGAATATCAATTTCCTGGCCTAGATACTTATTAGACATAGCAGAGCATTCAATGTGCCAACCGGGACGTCCTGGCCCCCAGGGACTATCCCAAGCAGGTTCTCCCGCTTTAGCTTTCTTCCAAAGAGCAAAATCCAGAGGATCTTTTTTGCGCTGGTCAACTTCTACTCTAGCTCCTGCTAGCAAATCATCCAAACTTCTTCCAGAAAGCTTACCATAGTCTGCAAATTTTCTTACTGAAAAATAAACATCACCATCAACTTCATAGGCATATCCTTTTTCTTCAAGTTCTCTAACAAAATCAATGATTACATCCATATGTTCACTTACTTTGGGATGAACATCAGCCCGCTTCACTTTTAATTTATCTGCATCGATAAAATACTCATTTATATATCTTGCAGCTAACTTTATGGGACTTTCTCCCTCTTCATTAGCTTTATTAATAATTTTATCATCAACGTCTGTAAAATTTTGAATATATGTTACCTTGTAGCCTGAATATTCCAAATATCTTCTAATGGTATCAAAAACAACTATAGGACGGGCATTCCCCAAGTGAATAAAATTATAGGTTGTAGGTCCACATACATACATTCTGACGTGATCTTTCTCCTTAGGTACAAACACTTCTTTTTGTTTGGTCAAAGTATTATAAACATGCAGACTACTATCCATTATTTTTTGCCTCCAATTGATATACTTTTTCTTCCAGGCGCTGAACCTGTTTTTGCAAACATAATATCATTTCCTGTACCGGATCAGGAAGATTATTATGTTGTAAATCTATTTCACTAATTCTATCTTTGTTTAAATTTACTCCATCCTTAACTACAATTCTCCCTGGAACTCCAACAACTGTACAATTGGGTGGTACCTCTTTTAATACTACCGACCCCGCTCCTATTTTTACATTATCTCCAACTTTAAAGGATCCCAGTACCTTTGCCCCGGCACTAATTACAACATTATTACCGATAGTAGGGTGTCTTTTGCCTTTTTCCTTACCTGTACCACCCAGTGTCACACCTTGATAAATAGTTACATTATCCCCAACTTCTGCAGTTTCACCGATTACAACTCCAGCACCATGGTCAATAAATAATCCTTCACCAATTTTAGCACCTGGGTGGATCTCTATTTGGGTGAAGAAGCGTCCTACTTGTGAAATAAACCTCGCTAAAACAAACCACTCTTTTTTATAAAAATAGTGAGCTACCCTATAAAACCATAATGCATGTAATCCAGGGTAATTGATCAAAACTTCTAAAACGTTTTTAGCCGCAGGGTCCCTTTCGAAAATAACTTGAATATCCTTTTTTAATCTTTTAAACATGTCTCTCAATCCCTCCAATTTTTTCTTAGTCTAACTTATTTGTCCGTGTGACGGTGATGCCTCAATTAAAATTTACATGCATAGGATGCATCCCAGGGAATTACCTGTAAGTAGATGCCTTTCGTTTACACTAACACACTTCCACACCGACCACTAAGTTTAACCAGTAAGGAAAAAAGTCTTCCATCCCATACAGAGACGAAAGACTTCGCGGTTCCACTCTGGTTGAGTAATCAGATAGACTACTCCCCTCTAAAGCCTTTAACGGAGCTACCCGTAAAAACCTACTCTGTTAGTTGGCTATAAACCAACTAAGGTTAAGGTTTCCCCTGGCTAAGCTGAGGTTGAGAAAAATACTCAAAAGATTTATCTTAACCTTAGTCTTAACCTCAACCTTTAATCAGGCTATACCTGACTAAGTTTCGGCTTTTCGATTCACGGGTGCACTTCACTCTTATCATTTCCTGGGTTTGCTTACAGCCGGCGACAAACCCTCTCTGAAGGTCTAATAAAAGCTACTCTCCCGATCTTCATCTTTACCTGACCATCAACTAAAACCATTATTTCTTATAAGTATATATTCTTTGAATTCCTAGTGTCAAGGTAAGAATTAATTTTTACTTAAAGTATGTTTCAACCTTTTCTCCACTAATTCTTTGCCTAAAATCGCTATAATATAGTGAAGGTCTGGTCCATGCATTTGGCCGGTTAAAGCAACCCTAATTGGCATAAAAACCTTGCGTCCACCTAATTTAGTTTCCTTTGTTATGGCTTTAAGGGCCTTTTTAACCCCCTCTGGTTCTATTATATCCATTTCATTAATTTTTGTTCTTAGTGCTTCTATTACCCGGGGAACTTGTTCCTCCTTAAGTACTAATTTTGCCTCTTCATTTTCAAATTCCACTTTCTCTCCCACAAAGAGTTTCATGAAGTCTATTATTTCTTGAAGAGAGTGGATCTTCTCCTGAACACTGGTAACTACTAATTTAGTCCATTCATATTGTTCAGGGGTAATATCCTGGGGTAAATAACCTGCATCTTGCAAAAAAGGTATAGCTAGATCTGTAATCCTTTCTACAGAGCTTTGTCTTATATAGTAACCATTAATCCATTTAAGTTTTTCCATATCAAAAACCGCCGGATTTTTTGCAACTCTATCTAATG
The DNA here is from genome assembly GCA_030154225.1 of Clostridia bacterium. GTDB lineage: Bacteria > Bacillota > Peptococcia > Peptococcales > BICA1-8 > JASKKI01. Next base: position 8,153 of record JASKKI010000079.1, read on the forward strand.
AAAACTGTTCTATCAACTGTTCCATTGTAAATATTTCCTCTTCACCACCCGAGGACCAGCCCAAAAGAGCTAAAAAGTTCACCACCGCTTCTGGCAGATAACCTTGTTCTTTATACTGAACAACCGAAGTGGCTCCATGTCTTTTACTCATCTTAGTTTTATCCTTACCCAGTATCAGTGATATATGTGCAAATTTGGGCAACTTCCAACCTAATGCTTCATATACCATTACCTGCCGGGGGGTATTAGATAAGTGTTCCTCAGCCCGAATAACATGAGTAATTTGCATTAAATAATCATCAATAACAGCGGCAAAATTATAGGTAGGTATACCATCAGACTTAATAATAACGTAGTCCCCTATACCATTAGATTCAAAAGTAACAGTTCCTCTGACTAAATCATCAATAACAACAAGTTGGTCAGCAGGAACTTTAAACCGTACTACCGGTTTACGTCCTTCTTGTAAAAATTTTTCTTCTTGTTCTTTTGTTAGATTTCTACAACAACCACTATAACGAGGCAGTTCTCCCTTAGCTATAAAAGCCTGCCTTTGCCCTTCCAACTCCTCTTCACTACAGTAGCAACGGTAAGCTAACCCTTTCTCAATCAACTCTTTTGCATAGTTTGTATAGATATTTAGCCTCTCTGTTTGGCGATAAGGACCAAAATCTCCTCCTACGTCAGGACCTTCATCCCAATTTATTCCTAACCACTTTAAGGACTCTATTATATTAACCTCTGATTGGCGACTGGATCGTTCTAAGTCAGTATCTTCTATTCTCAGTACCATTTTACCCCCATATCTTCTGGCTAATAAATAATTGAAAAGGGCAGAACGGGCTCCCCCAATATGTAATGGTCCCGTTGGACTAGGAGCAAAACGAACTTTTACATTATCCATTTAAACTTACCTCCCAAATTAGTTGTTTCATTATCACACTTTAATTGAATTTACTTTCTTAATAGTACAAACCGCATAACTAGCTATTCCTTGTCCATTACCAGTAAAACCTAAACCTTCTGTAGTTGTTGCCTTAATATTAATTAAATCTTGTTCTAAGCCCAAGCACTGAGATATATTATATTGCATTTGGGGAATAAAAGAGGCTAATTTTGGCCTTTGAGCAACAATAGTAGTATCAATATTATTTATTTGAAAATCATTTTCTTTAAGAATTTTGTTAACCTCTTTTAATAATTCCATGCTAGATATACCTTTATATTTAAGATCCGTATCGGGAAAGTGTTTTCCTATATCACCCTGTCCGGCTGCTCCTAATAGGGCATCCATGACAGCGTGGACCAAAACATCAGCATCTGAATGGCCTAACAACCCCAACTCAAAAGGAATATCAACTCCACCTAGGATCAAAGGCCGACCTACAACAAGTTTATGTACATCATAACCAAAACCTACCTGCATAATTTCCCCCCGACAACATGTTAAAATATAACCAGACCAAGCATCATAAATTAACTAAAAATTTCCAATCATCAATGTAAGCTTTACTTAACCTTTGCTTTTTTGGCGATTAGTTAGAATGGAACAGCCTATTTCTAGGTCTTCGGGAGTTGTAATTTTTATATTTTCATAGCTACCCAATACTACCTTAATATCTTGACCTAACATTTCAACCAGTGATGAATCATCAGTCCCATAAAACCCTTTTTGGAAGGCTATTTCATAAGCCTTTAATATAATATTCTTTTTAAAGACCTGTGGTGTTTGAACTGCCCATAATTCTGACCTGGGTATAGTATCTTTTACAATCTTTTTATCATTAACTCTTTTTATTGTATCTTTGACCGGAACTGCTGTAATAGAGGCACCCATATCATTAGCTACATTAATTACATCCGATATTATATTGGGCGCAATAAGTGGTCGTGCACCATCATGCACGACCACCAGCTCACATTCATCAGGTAATACTTTTAATCCTTCATAAACGGAATCTTGCCGTTCCTTTCCTCCAGCAACAACTTTTATTACCTTCTTAAATTTGAAGGGTATAATGACTTCTCTATAACATACATCTATCTCGTCCTCTTTAGCAACAACAACTATTCCATGGATTTGGGAATGGTTATCAAAGGCTTCAAGAGTATAGGCAAGTACAGGCCTGTCCTTAAGATTTAGATATTGTTTATTAACTTTAGAGCCCATTCTTTTTCCCTGACCCGCAGCTAGTATAATTGCTATTGTTTTAAACAATACCTCCCACCTCATTTAAACCTTTCTTTTCATCACCTTTAAGCTTGGCAAATATCATTCGCCCCGCCGCTGTTTGTAGTACACTGGTAACTAAAACATTTACTGTTTCACCAATTACACGTCGTCCATTTTCAACAACAATCATCGTTCCATCATCTAAATAAGCTACACCTTGCCCCGATTCTTTTCCATCTTTAATGATTTGTACCGTCATTTCTTCACCTGGTAAAACAACAGGTTTGATGGCATTTGCTAGTTCATTAATATTTAACACTCTTACTCCTTGCAATTCTGCAACTTTATTAAGGTTGTAATCATTAGTTACCACATAACCATCTAAAACCTGAGCCAATTTTACCAGCTTACTATCCACTTCCACAATATCTTCAAAATCCATATCAGAAATTTGCACTACTATATCTAATTCTTTACGAATTTTATTTAAAATATCTAGTCCTCTACGTCCGCGGTTTCTTTTCAAAATATCCGAAGAATCGGCAATATGCCTTAGCTCTTCTAAAACAAAATTCGGTATAACCAAAGGCCCTTCCACGAATCCAGTCTTGCAGATATCAGCTATTCTACCATCAATAATAACACTGGTGTCCAAAACTTTATGCTTGGGCCTATTTTCAAGCTTACTAACCTTCTCCTTTGACCCAAATTTAAATAAAGAAAAAATACTTAATAAATCTTCCTTCTTTTTTGCCCCAACACTCATACCTATATATCCGAGCAAAAAACTGGCAAATATAGGAATATATGTGCCTACAAAAGGTATTCTAGAAAATGAATTTCCTATAAAACTAGCAATTATGAGTCCAATAATCAAACCAATTGCGCCACCCATTAAATCCTGGATTGGCATTTTTTGCAGGTTACTTTCCATCCAGCCTGTCATTTGTAATACCCACTGGATAATTATAGGGGCTATGCTATGGCCAATTAAACCCAATATAATTCCGGGGAAAATCATTAAAGCAATCTTTATCTCATTGTTGGCTGGAAGAGTAATAAGTCCATGGGATGTGACAAAATGTCCCAAATACAAACCTCCTGCAGCACATGCAAATCCTATACCTATTCTAACCAGTTTTTTTATCATGTTGTCACCCCCTTTCCGGGATTAAATGAACTTTAGTTATCATTATACGATAGATGATACAGCGCTTTCAAGAATAACAATAAGATGATTTTAAAATGTGTAAAAATTTTACTTATTTATTTAACCATACATATTATACTTTAGCAACCATCATCCGTTTAGTAGTTATTCTTTCACCATAAAAGAAGCATAAAATTTTTCCAGACAAAAAACAAACCAGGAAAAACCTGGTATTTTATGCAAAGAGTGTTTCAAGCATTGTTCTTATGGAATCTTCTTTTTCTTCCTTTGCAAGAACTAATTCACTAATTAAAATTTGTCTTGCATTTTCCAGCATTTTACGTTCACCTGTCGAGAGTCCTTTTTCTTTATCCCTTAAAGATAAATTTCTTACTACTTCAGCTACTTCATAAATATCACCACTTTTAATCTTTTCCATATTAGCTCTATAACGCCTGTTCCAATTGGCTGACATGGAATTATCAGTATCCTGGAGGATAGACATCACCCTACTCACTTCATCAGGAGCAACTACCTGTCTTAAGCCGATTTCATCTATATTATCGGTGGGAATCATTACTTTCATGTTACCAAAAGGCATTTTCATAATGTAGTAGCTACGTTTATCACCTAGTACTTCCTTTTCTTCTATAGCTTCAATAATACCGGCTCCGTGCATAGGATAAACTACTTTATCCCCTATTTTAAACATTCTTTCACCTCCAGAATAATTTTATAATTATTTTATCAGAAAAAGATCTTATTGTCAAAATTTAATAATTATGTGTTTGTGTCAAGTAATTGTGGGCAAATTTTTCGTTTTCCTAGTAGCTTGCTTTTACCATGGGTCGCATTTATTCCACGGTCCTCTTGACAACGAGCCT
>JASKKI010000014.1 GCA_030154225.1 Clostridia bacterium
TTTTCTTTCACTTATTAAGTGAAAACGTATAAAAACCTTGGATGCTTTAAACAAAAGGTTTAGATGATTATTGATAATGATTTATGAATAATTCAGGATTAATATTTTACAATTCTTTTTTATCTACATTATTATTTTTATGTTTTCTTCAATTGTTATGGCAGGTTTTGGATTGGATATATTAAGTGCAATGACAGCTGTTGCTGCAACTTTAGGAAATGTCGGGCCTGGACTTGGATTAGTAGGACCTGCACAAAATTACAGCTTTATATCTCCTGCTGGTAAGTTACTTTTAACATTTTTGATGCTTTTAGGAAGATTAGAGCTGTATACTGTTTTAGTTATGTTCAGTCCACATTTTTGGAAAAAATAAAGCCCATATGATATAATAATAAATATTAAAAAGTAAATTAATAGGTGAAATTATGACTCATTTTGAAGATATTAAATCACGATTAAAAGCCAAGGATTATAAGATGACCCCGCAACGAAAGGTAATAATTAATGCTTTTGCGGAAAATATGGAAAAACATTTGAGTGCTGAAGAGGTATTTCAAATTGTAAAAACTGCCCATCCTGAAATTGGCTTGGCAACTGTTTACAGGACATTAGAGTTATTAGCAGAATTACAGATATTAAAAAAGATGAACTTTGGGGACGGCAGGTCAAGATATGAATTCTGTGAAGAAGATGATCATCACCATCACCATTTAATCTGTTTAGAATGTGAAAAAGTTACAGAATTTGAGGATGACCTTTTAGAAAGTCTGGAAGCAATAATCGGAAAGAAAAATGGTTTTAAAGTTATTGATCACCAGTTAAAATTTTATGGATTTTGTAAGAATTGCCAAGAAAAAAAGAGCAAGGATTAAAAGCTGGAGATTTTCCAGATTCCTTGCTCTTTTTTCATTTTAAAATCATGGGGACCGAATGAGAAATTCTGTTTTTGGTTAATCTTGTTATATCCAGAAGAGATACTAATGGGATAACCTTTCAAATTAGCTCTAACTCTAAGTGTAGCATCATTCCGGTCATAACTAATTATTTTAATATCATAGCTTTTTTCTGTAATCTTTATACCCTGATCTATTTCTAAATTTGCTTTATAGCCTTCTAAAACTTGTTCTACCATCTTTTTATCAGTAAAAGCTTTATTGGCTAGTTTTCTAGCTGTGTTAATATCTTTACTTTGCCAAATCTCTTGATAGGCATTCATAGCAATGTTAAAGTCCTTTTCTATTTCTTTTTTTAGTGCTGTTTTATTTCCGTTACAACCAAAAGTCAATAATATTATAAACAATAATATCAGTAATAGTCTCTTCATACTACCCTCCAAAAAATTCTTTTACTATTAAATATTATCGTTTACTGGTTAGGAAATTATGCATTATGGATAATTCCCTAACCAATTAAAGATTTTTTATTTGAGCTAAAACTAAAAAATTGTTGTCAGAAAAGTCTTTTAAAATACAGTGCCAATTAAATCCTTTATTTAACCAAAAGGCTAACTTTTCTCCTAATTTATTATTTAAACTCCCAAGTATTTCTCCCCGGTTATCCAAAATATTTACTTTATTTTCTTTAGTTTTTAAATAGAGGTTTTGATTAGATTTCGGATTTAATTTAGTAATTATTTTTTTTCTTACTTTAATCATTAAGCATAAATCATGTAAAAAAATGGGGGGAACTTGGTTTAACTGTCCTTTATAACATGATTTATGAAGATTTATTGTTGCCGGTTTATTTGTAATGTATTCAATAGTAATCACATCCAGGTTTATATCGATCTTTTTTCCACATTTTAAACAGTAATCTTGATATGTTAGAGTGTTCTTATAAATACTTTTTTCGATATGACCCCACTTTTGCCAACTTTTCCACTGTGTTTTACATAATTTTTGTCTATTATCTAAATCTGCAAAAACCCATTTTAAAAGTCGATGAAACCCAAAGGCATATCGAGCATGTTTAATGAAAGCTTTAGGTAAACCTAAATTAATTACATATTGATTAAAAGATTCTTCAACCTTATGTTGTAAGGGTCCTTCAATTTTGGTACTTTTCCAATTGTAATCATTTTTGCTAAGCCAATCTCGGAGTTTATCAAACATATACCCCTGGCAAACCTCTATTTCTCTGTCTTTTGTCACATTTATTTTTTTAAAACCTCTCTTAATTATATCCACTACATAATCTTGATAGGCTTTTTGATAAAAAAGTTCAGTCTGATAGTATTCTAAAGGTATTATTTCAAAGTAATATTTGTTATTTCTAGTATCTAAAATTCCAATACCAGTTCCTCCAATCAAACTACCACTTCCTGCGTCATCTATTTGAATCATTATTTCACCTCTTATCAGATTTATTTTTCCTAATTATTATTAGCTACTAAAAAATAATAATTTCTTTTTGACGTAAATTAACTAAAAACAGTATAATTTTAGAAGGAATTGTTTAATAGAATATAGTATTTATTATGGATGTTATTTAAATTTGTTAAGGAGGCACTAGGGTGAATACTACTAAAATTAAAGGTTATACTTTACGCGCCATGGTTTTAACCGGTGCCGGTAAATTAGAAATGGAAAAATCTAAGATAGATAGTTTAAATGTATTTCCTGTTCCAGATGGTGATACAGGAACGAATATGTCTTTAACTTTAGCTTCCGCGGCTAGAGCTGTAGAAAAACTCTCTCAAGATGCAGAATTAAAAGAGGTTGCAGAAGCTATGGCATATGGTGCATTAATGGGCGCAAGAGGTAATTCAGGGGTAATATTATCGCAACTGTTAGGTGGGTTTTCCAAAGCAGTTTCAGAGGTTAATGAAGTTGATGCTTTTACGTTGGCCAAAGCATTTGAAAAAGGTGTAGAAGCAGCTTATAAAGCTGTTGTTAAACCTGTTGAAGGAACTATATTAACCGTTGCTAGAGAAGCTTCCGAAAAACTTATGAAGGAAGTATGTGACAATACTGATATTGTAAAGGCTTTAGAAATTTTTTTAGAACAAGGCTATAAAACTTTAGCAATGACACCGGAAATGTTGCCTGTATTAAAACAGGCAGGAGTTGTAGATGCCGGGGGGCAGGGTTTTCTTACCGTAATAGAAGGTATGTTGGTTGGATTCAAGGGGGAGAAAATTATAGGTGATTTTACCAGAGAAGATAAATATCAACCTAGTCATTCTTTTCCCGGCAATGATTTTATAATAAATGAAGAAAGTATAAAATTTCAATACTGTACGGAATTTATTATTAGAAAGAATAAGGCTATAAATGTAACAGCTGATGAAATTAAAATTTTCCTGGAGAAGAAAGGTGATTGTGTACTTGTAGTAGGTACGGATGATATTATAAAAATCCATGTACATACTAATAACCCTGGTTTAGTTTTGGAATACTGTTGTAATATAGGTTCATTATATAATATAAAAATCGATAATATGCGTGAACAAAGTAAGGAATTACAACTATCATTTCCTAACAAAAACTTAGGGGTTATCTCAGTAAGTACAGGTGAAGGAATAAATGAAATTTTTAAAAGTCTGGGAGTTGATTATATAATTACAGGTGGTCAAACCATGAACCCCAGTACGGAAGATATTTTAGCTGCTATTGAAGGAGTAAATGCTAATGAAATTATCATACTTCCCAATAATAAAAATATTATTTTAGCTGCCCAACAAGCTGTTTCATTATCATCTAAGCCAGCTAAAGTAGTAACAAGCAAAACAATACCTCAAGGTATTAGTGCATTAATGGCTTTTAATGGAGAACTAGATCTTTTAACAAATTATAAAAGGATGCAAGATGCTATAAATCAAGTCAAAACCTGTGAAGTTACTTATGCAGTAAGAGATGCCCAACACGGGGAAATGTCTATTACAACCGGTCAAATTATGGGGATAATAGAAGGAGAAATTTCAATTGTTGGAGAGGATATTGAAGAGGTAATCTCGAAGATAATGAAAAAAATGATTACTACTAATGTTGAATTGGTGACTCTTTATTATGGTTATGAAATTACAAAAGAACAGGCTGAAAAATTATTAGATAAAATAGCTTCTTTTTATCCCAATGTTGATTTCGAATTACATTATGGTGGTCAACCTCTTTATTATTATCTAATTTCTATCGAATGAGGTGACTTAAATGTCAAAAATTAGAATTGTTACAGATAGTACTGCAGACCTACCCGTAGAAATAATAAAAGAGTATAAAATAACAGTTGTACCTTTAAGAGTAAATTTTGGGAACCAATCTTTCTTGGAAGGGCGAGAGTTAACTCCTAATGAATTTTATAAAAAATTAGGAAATAGTGAAAATTTACCTACTACCTCCCAACCTTCACCGGGCGATTTTACCGATATTTTCGAAGAACTTGCTAATGAAAATGTTGAGGAAATAATTTCTATTCATTTATCCAGAAAACTAAGTGGCACCTATCAAAGTGCTTTATTAGCAAAATCTTTGGTTACTAATAAAGTTAAAGTTGAAGTTATTGATTCTGGATTAGTAAGTATGGGATTAGGGCTTGTAGTTTTAGCCGCCGCCAGGGCTGTACAAGAAGGTAAAAAGTTACAGGAGATATTAAATATTATTCATGATGTTAAGGGTAAAATAGATACATTTTTTGTAGTAGATACTTTGGACTACTTGCAAAAAGGAGGAAGGATTGGTAAAGCCAGTCAAATTGTTGGTTCTTTGTTGAACATTAAACCAATTCTTACAATAACAAACGGTGAAGTCCATAGTTTTGAAAAAATTAGAGGAAAAGGAAAAGCTTTAGATCGACTTATTGAAATAGCATATTCTAGAGTTCCTGCAAATAATAAATTATTATGTGCTATTACCCATAGTAATAATCTGGATACAGCATTAAATTTACATAAAAAGATTTTAAATAAATTAAATTGTTCAGAAATCATTATTTCCGATATAGGTTCTGTTGTAGGTACCCATGTTGGCCCAGGTACAGTAGCTTTTATGTATTATGTAATTTGATTAGGTAGAAAAGATGGATAAAATAGCCTTTTTAAATCTTCAAAAACACTCTGAAATTTTAAAAAATAATTCTGTTAATTTTAAAGTTGGAGAAGTTATTCAAGCTAAAGTTCTGCAAAATACCGACAATGGCTTGCTTTTATTAATAGGAAAAACCCCATTGCTGGCTAAAACCAATTTTAAATTTCCTCCTGGTACTAAATTAAATTTATTTGTTGCTAGCTTTACCAATAATAAATTGATATTATCCCTTAATAAAAGAAAAAATATTTATGACACTTCTATAGCTGATATAATTAGTAATTTAGGTTTAGAAGAGGAACAGGATACAAAATATATTGTTAGTAAATTAATAGAAAAAAAATTAAAAATTTCCAAAGAAAATTTTCAGGAGGTTAAATTTTTAATTAATCAATTACCTTTAGAAATAGAAACTAGTTTGGATTTAATTACCGATCCAACTTTATATGCTGCTGTATTTAATATATTTGATAATGCTACTGAAGGATTCACTTTATTATTTAGTAGTGTAAATGAAAATGAACAAAAAGAATCTTATTATGAAATTAACATTTTGTATAATTCCCATGCTCTTGGTTATATATTAGCCGGTATAAGCTGGGTTGCAACTTTAAATATTAATTTAATATGTTCTGAAAAAGAAACTTATAAACTTCTTCAACAAAGTATTAACGACTTAAAACAAAGATTAAAATATATACCGGAACTTCGTCTAAATATAGAACTGGATAACAGTTTATTAAATAGAATTAATAAACAAGAGTTTAAGAAAATCGATCTTAAAAGTATAGATATTTTGATATAGGTGAGAGTATGCAAAAAAAAGCTGTTGCCCTAAAATATGAATGCGGGGATAACGCTCCTAAGGTTGTTGCTTTGGGAAAAGGTGAAATAGCTGAAAAAATATTGTCCCTGGCTTCAGAAAAAGGGGTTCCTATACTTTCTAAACCTGTTTTAGTAGATAAACTAATAGAATTGGAACTCCAACAAGAAGTACCACCGGAATTATATGAAGTAGTAGCGGAAGTCTTAGCCTTTATTTATAAATTAAGTAAAAAAGAGGGTTCAATTTAAGAAGAACCCTCTTTCTTATACTTATAATATTTGGATCATTGTTGTTCCACAATCACAAGTTTTTTCATTAGTTGACATTTGCTTACAATTTGGGCAATAAAAACTTCCACTAGAAATCATAGAACTTCCACAACAATAATCAGGTAATTTTGCTTTCCTTTGACAAGTTGGGCAAACATAACCGGCCAAGAAAAACACCTCCTAGAAATATTACTTTTACAATTATTTTTACCAATTATTGTGAATTATAAACCCGTCGTAAATATGATTTTATCTGGGAAAGATAATTGTAGTGATTATTTAAGGAGATGAATAATATGCAAAAGAAAAATATTTATTATATTATACTTATATGGATTTTATTAACCTTATCTGTTACATCCGGTTGTTTTTCTAAACCCCAGGCTAAACCGGAAATTAAATCTAAAGAAAAAATTGGCTTAATAATGGCTGAAACTAATACCGAAAGAAATAAATTTATTAAGAAAAAGATTGCAGAAAGTGCTGAACAAGAAAAAATAAAATTAATTAGTCTTGAATCTAAAAAAGACCCTTTACAAGAAAAGGCTAATATTGAAAAAATGATTCAAGAGAAGGTAAAAGCGGTAATTATACAACCTGTAGATACTATTCTAGCCAAAGATTACATAAGTATGCTTCAGGAAAAAAATATTAAAGTAATTTTAATGGATGCTTTACCCAGTGATATTTCTGTAGATGCTTTTATAAGTTCAGATTATTTGAGGGCGGGTGAATTACAAGCCCGATGTTTAGTAAATCAAGGTAGAGAATTAAATGTTTTAATTTTAAAAGGAGACAAAACTAACAATTTAACAGAAGAAATATATCAAGGAAATTTAAATATTTTAAAAAATAATTCTCTAATTAAAAAAATTGCGGTAAACGAAATTCCCAAGTGGGATCAAAGAAATTCTTATGAAATTATTACTAAAAAAATGACTGAAGAAAAGTTTAATGCAATAATAACCCATTATGAAGAAATTGCTCTAGGAGCAATTAAATTTTTAAAAGAGAATAACTTGGATGATAAGATTCCCTTGATAACTATAGGAATAAATAAAAATTATTTAAATGATATCATTAATGGGAAAGTAGTAGCAGTGGATACTTTGCCCAATCTTGTTTCACAAATTGCTGTTGAGACTGCCAAAGATTTAATTGAGACAAATAGCTGGGAATATGATTTACAAGTAAACAATGGAATAGCCCTTGTTCCTGCCAAATTAACTCCGGTAAGAATTATTACTAAAGATAATTATTATTTGTTAAAGGAAAGATTTGGGGAAATAGAAAAACAGTATAAAAAAGATAAAAGTACTAAGGATCAAAATAGTGGCAAACAAGGCGGGTCAAATAAACAGACTAAATTAAAAGTTAAAACTAAGGATGGAAAAGAATTTGAAGTCACAATCCCGGGAGAAATTCAAAGTGTAGAAATGGAACCTAAAGAAGGTCAACAATAAACCGTGATATTACTATGAAAATTAAAAAAAATGTGCTATTATTGGAGCGAAGAGAGGAGAGGAAAGGACCTTGTTTAATATTGTTTTAGTTGAACCAGAAATTCCTGCTAATACTGGTAATGTTGCCCGAACATGTGCAGTTACAAACTGTAACTTGCATCTCGTAAAACCTTTAGGTTTTTCCATCAATGATAAACATTTAAAAAGGGCAGGACTTGACTATTGGAATTTATTAAATGTTCAATTATATGAAAACCTAGAGGACTTTTTTTTAAAAAATTCAGGAATAGAATTTTATTTAGTTACTACCAAAGGTAATAATTCTTATACTGATAAAAACTATAGACCAGGATCATATTTTCTTTTTGGGAAAGAAACAAAAGGTTTACCGGAAAAATTATTATTTAATTACCCCGATAAATGTATTAAAATACCAATGTTAAATAATAAAAGTGCTCGTTCTTTAAACTTGTCTAATTCTGTTGCTATAGTTACTTATGAGGCTCTGAGACAAATTGGGTTTCCTAATATGAAATAAAAAACGTACTAAACCGTCTTTAATAAATAAAAGCGGGAGGTTTTTCTGGAAAATAAAAAAACCTATTTGTGGAAACAAATAAGGTTTGAAATGGTACGCCCGATAGGAATCGAACCTACGCTCCTGGCTCCGGAGGCCAGTGCTCTATCCACTGAGCTACGGGCGCTTATGACACTAATATATAATATACTAAAATATTCACAAAATGTCAAAGGAAATATTAAACGTTTTTTATTGGAGTCCACCTATTTTTATCTCTAGTTTTATATTTTTCCATTACTCTAATAAAAGCCTCTGTCAAATCAATATTAAGGGTATTGGCAAGACAGGCAATAACAAATAAAATATCTCCCAATTCCAGAGCAATATCCCCGGAAGGTTCACTTATTTTTTTAGGTTTCTGACCATAATAATGATTGATTTCCCTGGCAAGTTCACCTACTTCTTCTATTAATTTAACCATTTGATTTGAAGGCTGCCAGTACCCTTCTTGAAATTGGGAAATCCATTCATCTACTTCTTTTTGCATATGTTTAATATCCATAAAATCACCTACATGAAAATTGTTTTTATAATATTCATATTTTAGGAGGTATACGATGAAAAGTCAAATTAGAAATTTGCAATTAGCACCCCAAGGTTCTGATAAGATTAGTTGGGTAAAAAATCATATGCCCGTGCTAAATTTAATTAATGAAGAATTTAAAATAAATAAACCTTTTAAAGGGTTGCGAGTAGTAATTTGTTTGCATTTAGAAGCTAAAACAGGTTATTTAGCCCAAGTAATACAAGAAGGAGGAGCTAAAGTAGCGGTTGTTGCCAGTAATCCTTTATCAACTCAAGATGATGTTGTGGCAGCATTAGTAGAAAGTGGAATTACTGCTTTTGCATGGTATAAAGCAACAGATGAAGAATATTTTAACCATCTTAATGCAGCTGCTCAATTTGAGCCGAATCTAGTTATAGACGACGGAGGAGATCTGGTTGCTCTTTTACATAGTAAGTACCCAGAAATTCTAGATAATGTTTTAGGTGGGTGTGAAGAAACTACTACAGGTATTCTAAGACTGCGTTCCTTGGAAAAAGAGGGAACATTAAAAATTCCCATGATTGCTGTTAATGACGCCATGTCAAAATATTTATTTGATAATCGTTATGGGACAGGACAGTCGGTTTGGGATGGTATTATGAGAACTACAAATTTAGTAGTAGCCGGTAAAACTGTTGTAGTTATTGGCTATGGTTGGTGTGGAAAAGGTGTAGCATTACGGGCCAAAGGACTTGGAGCAAAAGTTATAGTTTGTGAAATTGATCCCATTAAAGCTACTGAAGCTTTAATGGACGGCTTTCAAGTTATGCCTATGATTGAAGCAGCGCCACAAGGAGATTTTTTCATAACAGTCACAGGAAACAAAAATGTAATTAGAGAAGAACATTTAAAATTAATTAAGGATAAAGCCCTATTAGCAAATGCTGGACATTTTGATATAGAGATCTCAAAACCTGATTTAGTCAAGATGGCAGTTGAAAGAAAAATTGTTAAACCAAACATTGAAGAATATCTATTTAGTGATGGAAGAAAAGTTTATTTATTAGCAGAAGGTCGCCTTGTAAATTTGGCTGCGGGTGATGGGCATCCCGTTGAAATAATGGATATGACTTTTGCTTTACAAGCATTGTCACTAGAATATTTAACAAAAAATAAAACTTTAAAAAATAAAGTTTATAAAGTTTCTGAACATATAGATCAAAAAGTTGCTGCCTTAAGACTCGCATCTCTGGGTATCAAATTTGATAAATTAACACCCGAGCAAGAGGAATATTTGGCTAGCTGGCAATTATAGTTGCAACCAGGAGGGAGAGAGATTTGCTGAAAAATTTTGTAGCAATAGATTTAGAAACAACAGGATTAGATGAAAATGCCGAAATAATTGAAATAGGTATGGTTAAAATTATTGAAGGAGAGATTATAGAAAAATATGAAAAATTAGTAAAACCGGTAAGCCCTATTCCAGAAAATATTACCTCATTAACCGGTATAACTAATGAAATGATTGCTAATAAACCAATATGGCAGGAAATAGAACAAGAAGTACTAAGTTTTTGTGGAAATAATTTGCTTGTTGCCCATAATTGCAACTTCGATAAAGCTTTTTTAGAAAGAGCAGTGGGATTTAAATTAACAAACTTGTGGCTAGATACATACGAATTTGCAAAAATTATAATTCCTAATTTACCTAACTATAAATTAAGCTATCTAACTAATTTCTTAAACGTTAATTATCTTGGTTTCCATAGGGCGGTTAATGATGCAGAAATGGCAGCAAATATATTATTAAAATTGATAGAATTAGCTATGAAAATATCTCCTTTTACCCTAGAAAAAATTATTAAACTATTTTCTTCAGAAGTGAATGGTATTACTTTATTTTTAAAAAGCATACAAAAAGAAATTATCACTAATTATAGTTTTAATGAAAAAATACCTATTGCAAAAGAAGAAACTGTTTATCTAGATAAACTGGAAAACTTAAGTTTTTCCCAAGGAGAGTGCCTATTAAAACCTGGAGGACTTTTAAGCTTAGGTATTGATAATTATGAGTTTAGACCTCAGCAATTAAAAATGTTAAATGTTGTAAGTGAAGCTTTTAAAACAAAATCCCATGCAATTATTGAGGCCAGTACGGGGACTGGTAAAAGTCTGGCCTATCTAATTCCAGCTTTACTTTGGTCTCTTGAAAATAAATGTAAAGTAGTCATAGCTACTAATACCATTGCTTTGCAGGAACAGCTTTTTAAGAAAGATATACCTTTATTAGAAAAATGTTTTAATAGCAAATTACCTGTTTCATTATTAAAAGGTAGAAATAATTATATTTGTTTAAGACGATTTTCTATAATAATCACAGAGAAAGATTTTTTAACCTGGTCAGAAAAGGTTTTTATCTCCCGAATTATTACCTGGTTAGATAATACAAAAACAGGTGACAAAGAAGAACTAAATTTAAATAATTATGAAAATGAGAAATGGTATCTTTTTGCCAGCCAAACAGAAACCTGTTTAGGTAATAAATGTTCTTATTATTTTGATTGTTACTATTATAAAATACGTAAAAAAGTAGAAACAAGTGGGCTTATTATTACTAATCATTCTTTAGTTTTACAAGATGTTAAAAGTGATAATAAAATTTTACCTAAACATGAATATTTGATTATAGATGAAGCCCATAACCTAGAAGAAGAAGGAATAAAACAATTTGCAGAAGTAGTCGATTTTATCCAGTTGAGAAAAAGTTGTTTTCTATTAACTAAAGGAAAATCAACTGGTCTATTAAATAAGTTAAGGAATCTATGTACAGAAGAAGAAAATATTAGTGAACTAATTATTGAAACAAAAGAGGAAGTTAAAATAATTCTTACAAAAACTAATGAAATTATTCATTTTTTTTCTAGAAAAAAAGACTTTACAGTTTTAGGAGAAATTAGAATTACCAGAAATGAAAGAAAAACTTTTTGGTGGAAAGAAATATGTTCATTAGTCAGAGAATTAGTAAATTATATTACTTCATTATGTAATAAAATAACTAGAATAATAAATAAATTTGAACTTATAGATAGGTTTGAAGAAATCATTAATGAATTACAATTTATTTCTAAGAGACTATTATTGTTTAAAAACACCCTCGATAGTTTTATAACAGGTGACGATGAGGAACAAGTATATTGGCTGGAAATTAATAATAAAAATGTAGCTTTTGTAATAACACCTATAAAAATAAATCAAATCTTAAGAGATAAATTATTTAATACAAAAGTTTCTGTAATTTTGACTTCAGCCACATTAGCTATAAATTATAATCTTGATCATGTAGCAAAAACTTACGGTTTGGAAAAAGATAATGAATATTTAACTTTAATTACTGATTCTCCTTTTAATTTTCAAGAACAATCACTGATTTGCATTCCGACAGATCTACCCGACCCTTCGGTTATTTCAGATGATGAATATACCAGAGCCATTACAAAAAGCATTTTAAACATAATACCAGCAATTAATGGTGGTATTTTAATTTTATTTACTTCTTACTATATGTTAAATAATGTTTATAATTCTTTAAAAAAAGAGAGTAGTTTAGCTGCCAAAGAAATCTTAGCCCACGGCAAAGATGGAAATAGAATAAATTTAGTTAAAGCATTAAAAACCAACCCAGATGGTGCAATTGTTTTAGGAACAAATAGCTTTTGGGAAGGTATTGATATTAGTGGAATTGGTTTAACTACGGTTATAATCGTTAAGCTACCATTTGCTCCTCCAACCCGACCAGTTATCGCCGCCAAATTAGAAGCTCTGGAAAAACAGGGTGAAAATAGTTTTTACAAATATAGTTTGCCTCTAGCCATATTAAAATTCAGACAGGGTTATGGTCGTTTAATAAGAAGTAATAAAGATTGGGGTACATTAATTATATTAGATAACAGAATATTAACTAAAAAATATGGAAAAGAATTTCTAAAATCAATTCCTTTACAACCAGTTTTTAAAGGTACAACAGTATACATTTCCCATTTACTATCTAAATGGATGGAGAATAAATTTTCTAATTATTGTTGATTAATTTCTTTTAAATTTTTTTAAAAAATGCTAAAATATAATATCAGAGTTATTAACAATGTTGACAAAACCTTTATAGGGAGGATAAATAAATGAGTAGAAAAGTTATTATCCCTAATATAGTAACCCTGGCCAATTTATTATTAGGTATTGTATCATTAGTATATACAATGGATGGACAATATCCCATTGCTGCCACAGCAATACTTTTAGCTATGATATTGGATGGTATGGATGGTAGAATTGCAAGAAAACTTGATGTTACCTCAAACTTCGGTAAAGAACTGGATTCCCTTTGTGATTTGGTTTCCTTTGGAGTTGCACCAGCTCTTTTGGTATATAGTAGTTCTTTACAAAATATGGGACATATTGGACTGATAATTGCCGTTAATTTTGCTTTATGTGGTGCAATAAGATTAGCACGATTTAATGTTTTAAATATAACAACTCATTTTATAGGAATCCCTATTACTATGGCAGGTAGTTTAATGGCAGTTTCTATTTTATTATCTAATAAATTACCTCTTGTTTTTTTTCCAATATTAACAATCTTACTTTCTTACCTTATGGTTAGTAATTTAAAAGTACCTAAATATTAAGAAAAAACTGGCTATTACATTGCCCGTTTTTTCTTTAACTACAAAAGTTATAGTTTTACGAGTATAAGAAATTTTTGTTTTAAAGATGGCAAATTGCCATCTTTTTTTGTTCTACTTTAATAAAGCAAACATATTTTTAATATAAAACGAAATGGACAAGCAAGGTGAGTTATATGGAATATTTAATTTCTTTTCTAATTGGTTTTTTTCTAAATGACTCCAGAATTTTATACAAAATATATGGTGGAAATTTACAATATATAAAATATAAAGTAGTTTTAAAAGATCTAGGTTTGGAAATTTATTTGATTTGTGTAATATTAAATTATTTGAAAGGATTGTTACCATTTATATTATTTTCAAAACCAGGTCTGGATCTAAACATCACTTTAATGGCAATATGTTTAATTTATGGCCTTTTTCTAGGTTCTAAACCTGGAAAAACAGAGGGGAGTGAACTAATAGTATTATGGGGAATTTATACAGGTCTTCATTATAAGCTTATACAAATTCCTTTTGCAGTTTTTATTTCTTTACTGCTATTAACAAGAAAATTAAATATTTCTTTTGGGTTATCAACAATAATAATACTAATTAATTTATTGTTAAATAAAAATTTTAATATATTTTTTTTATCATTAATAATTTTGGTTAATTATGTCATTAATAACTATGCACTTTTTTCACCCTTGTTAAATAAAATAAAAGGGAAATTAACTTTTCAAAATTTAAAGGGGTGAATACCATGAAAGTATATTATATTCCTCTGCCTAACTTTTTGAGAAAATTTTTAAAAAAAGTAATTAAATGATATGTTTAAACAGCACAATAAAAAAAGAGGAGTTATTCTCCTCTAAATTATGGGGGAGAGAGAACATGAAACGCTTAAGGTATCAAGCCCCAGGTACAAGTAATATTAAAATTAATTTATCTATTATGTTTTTTATAACAAGCATAATATTTTACTTATGGGCATTTTTTAATTAAATATCATTGATTGGAAAGACCTATACCTATTATACCGCCTAAAGCACCTCCTAAAAGGGTATAGGCAATTTTTTTGGTAAATAACACCCACGAAAAGGGATCGGTAGAAACTATTATACCAAAAATAATTGAAAAGAATAAGTATAGGATACCAACACCCAAACCATGAAAAAGTCCCCGATTACCAGCACTTTTAGCTGATATTGTACTACCTAAAAGGATACTCAAAAAAAAGATTAAGCTTGCAAAAGATGGCAATAGTGTTTCAGAAATGGAAGTAAAATGTAATAGAAAAGTAATTAATATTGATAAAATTACAGAAATAAACAAAGCCCAAATTAAACCTTTTATGATGGAATTAAGTTTTATATATTCCATAATAATCACCCCTATTTTAAAGGTTTTATAAAAAATTTATGCCGGAAAATATCAAATATGATAAGGATTTTTTAAATATTATTCTAAGTAATTTTAAAAATAATAGAGAAAAACAAAGAATTTTAAGGTAAATTAGTGGAATATCTTTTACATAAAAGGAAGGAATTGTAAGTATAATTATAGAATTGAAAAATATGCTTTTTTCCAACTATTGGATAAGAAAGGAGATCAAGCATGTCTGAAAATGAAAAAAAGTTTGTTGTTTCTAATACCATTTACCAAAAAATTGTTAAATTTCTTTACATAGGTATGAGTGCAATTAGCAATTTACGAGGTGACTATCTGGAATCTATAAAAAAATTAAAACAAACTATTAAATTAGAACCAAATAATCCAGAGCTTCATTGGAAGTTGGGGACTATTTATTTGAAATTATTAGATACAAAAAATGCATTAATCCATTTAAAAATTGCTGCTAATTTAGGTAATAAAAAAACAAAATATTTATTATGGTTAAGCTCTGCCGAAAATTCTGTTGGAAATGTGGACAACTCTTATAATCTTATACAAGAAGTATTAAAAAATAATCCCATTTCTTCCGAAGCATGGTATATAAAAGGAGAAATATTAATAAATAAAGGTTTGATAAAAGAAGGAATAGAGGCTTTAAAAAAAGCAGTGGATATTGATCCTCATAATGTAAACTGTTGGAATGAGTTGGGGTGTGTTTATTTAGAAAATAATGAAATTCTAAATGCATTAGAATCTTTTACTAATGGACTAAAAGCTAATCACAAAGAACCAACATTATTATTTAATACCGGTTTAGCTTATTTAAAATTAGAAAATTACATTATGAGTTTAGACTATTTAGAAAAAGCCAAAAAACACAAATTAAATTGTCCAGAATTATATAATGCTTTAGGGTTATGTTACTCAAAAACTGGTAACCTGGAAGTAGCGGAAATAAACTATCAAAAAGCATTAGAATTATTTCCCGAAAATCCAGAAACTATCTGTAATTTAGCAGCAATAAAGGGAAAAAAACATTTATTCAGAGATGCTATCAAACTTTATGAACAATTAATTAAACTAAATGAATATGACGCAACAATTCTTAATAATATTGCCTGGTGTTTAGAACAAACTAATAATTTAGATGATGCAATTAAATACTATTATCGTGCATTAGCAATTGAACCATCTAATGTTATGATTCGATTAAATTTAAGTGAATGTTTATATTTAAAAGGATATTTAACAGAAGCTATTGAACATTTAGAGCAAATACTTGAAGAGAACTCTAAAAATCAAAAAGCTTGGGG
Organism: Clostridia bacterium; assembly: GCA_030154225.1. Lineage (GTDB taxonomy): Bacteria > Bacillota > Peptococcia > Peptococcales > BICA1-8 > JASKKI01. Next base: position 16,019 of record JASKKI010000014.1, read on the forward strand.
AATTTTAGGTAATATTTATGATAAAAGCAAATTACATGCTAAAGCCATAGATTGTTTTAATAAAGCTCTTGGTTTAGAATAAAGATGTGCATATTATGATTAAGGAGGAAATATTTTGAGTAAAAAACTTGTAGTAAAAGCAATTAATGATTTCAGCCCCTATCCGGAGATGTATAAAGTAATTGATTTTTTAAACAAAAATCTTAAAGAAAAGCAAATAATTCTAGGTTTAACTAAGGACAAAGAAAAAAATAAGATGACCATAACTATTTATGAGGTTTAAACTAACGAGGTGGGATAGGTGCATAAATTTAAGAATTTAATAAAAGAAGTTTTAATAACTATTAGTATAGCATTTTGTCTATCTTTACTTCTGCAAAGTTTTGTTTTAGAAGCCAGAGTTATTCCAACCGGTTCTATGCTACCAACAATTCAGTTAAATCAACGCATTTTAGTTAATAAACTTATTTATAAGTTTATTGACCCCCAGCGGGGAGATATAATAATATTTTCACCCCCGATTCAGACAATGGATAACAAGGATTATATTAAAAGAGTTATTGGGATAGCTGGTGATAAAATTGAAATTAAAGATGGTTTGGTTTATATTAATGACCAGCCATTAATCGAAAATTATATTAATGACAAACCAAATTATGATTTTGGGCCGGTAATTGTTCCTGAAAAATCTCTCTTTGTGTTAGGAGATAATAGGAATTACAGTTATGATAGTCACGCCTGGAATAAATGGTTAACACTTGATCGAGTTAAAGGAAAAGCTTTTTTTACATATTGGCCTTTTCAAAGACTAGGATTATTAAATACGGAGGTTACAAGTGCGAATATTAGTAACAAATGATGATGGAATAAAAGCCGAAGGAATTAAGCAATTAGTAAGTGCCCTTAAAAGTCTTGGTGAAATATATGTTATAGCACCTGAAAGTGAAAAAAGTGCTTGCGGACACGGGATAACTGTTCATCATCCTATAAAAGTTAAAAAAATTTATTTTAGTCAAGATATAGAAGCATGGTCAGTGAGCGGAACTCCGGCCGATTGTGTTAAGCTGGGTATTACTACTTTACTTAAAGTAAAACCCGATATAGTGGTTTCGGGGATTAATAAAGGTCCCAATTTAGGAACTGATGTTCTTTATTCCGGTACTGTTTCCGGTGCAATTGAAGGCATTCTTCATGGAATTCCGGCCATGGCCATTTCTCTTAACTCCTTTTCTTCAGAAGATTTTACCGGTGCTAAAATAGTTGCCCAAAAACTTTGTCAAGAAATGTTAAACAAAAACCTGGCACCTGATACTTTATTGAATGTTAATGTTCCCGCTATAAGTGATAAAGAAATTAAAGGTTTTAAGGTTACAAAATTAGGAGAACGAAAATACATTAATAATTTTGAACACAGAACAGACCCTAGGGGTAATGATTACTACTGGTTAGCAGGACAAGTCGTACCACCAGATAAAGAAGATGAGGATCTAGATGTAGTTGCCATAAGTAATAATTATGTTTCTGTCACACCCATTCATTTTGATTTAACTAATTATAGGATAATGAAACAAATAAAAGAATGGGGAGTTGAAAAAATGGGCATTTAGCCCTTTTTTTTAAAGATATACTTAAAATTAATTTGTTTCCAAATACTTACTAAAAATAAATAAAGAAAACTACCGGTAGATAAGCTAACTATAGTAATTAAATTTTGGGAAAGATAACTGGATAAGATTTTAGTTTCCCAGAAAATTAACCCCCCCATGAAAAATGCAGCTATCATAGGTAAAATAATTTGAAAAATGGTAAAGTTAAAACCAGTATTTAAATAAATAATATATAAATTTAATAAACAAACCACAATATAGCTAATAACAAAAGCAATTGCTGCACCATTAATATTTAGTTGGGGAATTGAGACTAGGTAAATTATACCCAATATTTTTATAACTGCCCCTACTATAGTATTAAATAAAATATTTTTGACTAAACCAAGTCCCTGTAAAATACCGTTAGAAGTTTGGGCTAAATATAAAAAAATTGCACCACAGGCAAGATATCTTAAGGTTATTCCTGCATCTGGTAAATTAAATAATAGTGAACTTAAATTGGATGCTTTAAGAAATAAAATGATTGCTACCGGTAGTCCGAAAACATAAGTTAGCCTTAAAGCTTCTGTACTTCGAAATTGTAAAGCTGACAATTTACCTTGAGCCTCCGCTTCTGAAATAGATGGAACTAGTGATGTTGCTAAAGAAAAGGTCAATACAGTTGGAATGGTTAATAAAGTAATAGCAACTCCAGAAAATTGCCCATAAATACTTGCTGCCTGATTAATATTATAACCTGATTTCTGGAGTGTTAGAGGAATAAGGCTTGCTTCAAAAGTTAAAACCAGGCTGGCAGTTAAACGTGTTAAAGTAGTAGGAAAACCAAAAGAAAAAAGCTCCAATATAATCTTTCTGATCGATACTTCTAAAGAGCCTAAGAAGTTTCCTAATTCTTTTTTAAGCTTATTTTTTTTGAACAGGTAAAAAATATAGATTAAGATAAGTCCAATAATTTCTCCAGTAATCATACTTGCTGACAAACCGACAGCTACCATTTTTATGCCATATGGTTGTAGTTTTGTAATTAAAATTAAGGCTAATGAAACCCTTACTATTTGTTCAACACACTGGGTTATAGCTGGGGCAAACATTTCTTGTAATCCTTGAAAAAAACCTCTAAATGCTGAGCAGATAGAAACAATTAAAATTCCAGGCAACATGGTATAAAAGCACCAGATTACCCGGGGGTCATCATATAGATTTTCAATAATAAAAGGTGAAACTATTATTAAGACCACTGTAAAAGTAAATCCAAGTAATACTAAAAGTAATAAACAAATTTTAAATATTTTAATTGCTGCTTTATAATTATTTAATGCTACTTGTTGGGCAACCATTTTGGAAATAGCTAGAGGTAAACCTGCGGTAGTAATAACTAAAACAGTAATATATAGGGGAAATACCATATTATATAAGCCAACAGCTTCAGTACCAATTAATCTAATAACTAATATTTGAAAAGTGAATCCTACAATTTTGACAAAAATACCGGAAATAAATAATATTAGAGCACCTTGCATAAAACTATGTCTAGTCATACTTTCACTCACTTATTAAATATTTTTCTTATTCATGTCTATGCAAGGTTTCCAGCTACTATTTATGGTATTTTAGAAAAATTTATTCAGTTCGATAATAAATTACAGCTGCTAAAATACAAACTATACCAAGGATGGTATACATAAATTCATAACCTTTCCAATTTACTAATAAACCGGCCATTAAACTTCCTGTCATTGGTCCCAATCCAAAACAAATAGCCCCAAATATTGTTTGTCCCGTTGTTTTTATTGAAGAGGGAGTACTGGTGTTAATAAAATCAACTGCCGCAAAATAAAAAATCCCAAAGGTCAAGCCTTGAGTAAGGGAAATTATTAATAAATAAGAAGGGTTAGTTATCAGATTATGAATTAGCCAGCGCATCCCGTATATCAAAGCTGCAAAACATAATAATTTCTTGTGGGGAAATTTATGCAATGCTTTTTGTGCAGTTGAAAAAATTGGGACCTCACTTAAAGCAGCCAACGCCCAGGCCCATCCTAAACTACCGGTATTTCCTCCCAAGTATTTAAAAAATAAACTAAAAAAAGAATTATTTGCTCCAAAGGAAGTTTGGACTAAAAAACCAAATAAAAGAAAATATATTATTTTTTTATCAGTAAATAATCGTTTTATATCTGTAGAAAAATTCAGGTGCGAGTTTTTATTTTTCCTTTTTTCCGGTATTTTTAAAGCAACAAATAAAGAAATTAATAAAACCAGACCATAAGTTGAAAAGATCCAGATAGTTGAAAAAAACTCTAAAATTTTGCCCATTATTATTACCCCAAAAGCAAACCCAATAGAACCCCATAGACGATAAATACCAAAATTTGAAGTATTTTTTTCCAGATTTGCTAAAATCAAACTATCGGATATAGGGGTGATGGGGCTTTGAAAAAAGAAAAAGATTATAGCAGCAAAAATTAAAAAAATAGCTAAATTAAAAATATAATAACCCCATACAGTTATTAATGCCATCAACATAGTAATTTTTAGTGTTTTTTGGGGTGATAAATAGTTATCAGTCCATATTCCCCAAAGTGGTTGACTAAAAATCATTACTAAAGGTCCAATAGATAAAATTAACCCAATCTGGTCTGAACTAAAAGACCGGCTAGCAAGATGAAGTGGTAAAAAGGGTATTAAAAAACCAATTGCCTGAAAATAAAAAAAGTAATACATTCCTAATAAATATTTCTGTTTCATTTTTTTACCTCGTTCCCTGATTAAATATCCAAAAATACAATAACATAAACACATATTTGAAAAAATATCTAATAAATGGCAATACTATAAATAATAACTTGTAAAACGACATTTTCTTAATGTTTTAAATTTTCAAGAAGGATTTTCAGATTTTTTGCTTAATTATAATATTAAATTAACATTAATAGTATATAGGCTATATGCCAAACTTAAATAAACAAGGAGGGGCTTCTTTGAAAACGTATACACCAGACAAAATTAGAAACGTGGGGATAGTTGCCCACGGAGGAGCAGGTAAAACTTCATTAGCTGAAGCAATACTCTACAATGCTGGTCTTACTTCCAGGCTAGGTAAAGTTGATGACGGAACAACGGTCACTGATTATCTACCAGAAGAAATTAAACGTAAAGTTACCATAACTTCTACCCTGGCCCCCATGGAGTGGAATAATACAAAGGTAAACCTGGTAGACACCCCTGGTTATGCTGACTTTATCGGTGAGGTGAAAGGAGCATTAAGGGCTGTTGATAATGTATTAATGGTAGTTTGTGGTGTTTCCGGTGTGGAAGTTCAAACTGAAGTAATTTGGGACTTTGCCAGTGAAAAAAATATGCCGCGCATAGTATTTGTTAATAAACTGGATAGGGAAAATTCCAATTTCTTTAAAGTAGTTGAAGAATTAAAAGAAACTTTCGGTACTGGTATAGCTCCTATTCAAATACCTATTGGTTCCGAAGCTTCCTTTAACGGTATAGTGGATATCTTGCAACAAAAAGCTTTTACTTTTAAAGATGGCAAAATGACAGAAATTGATATTCCTGCCGATTTACAGGACCAGGTTCAGGAATATCGTGATGCGTTAATGGAATCTGCTGCAGAAGGCGATGATGAATTATTAATGAAATATCTGGAAGGTGAAGAATTAACACCTGAAGAAATCATTTCCGGTTTTAAAAAAGGTGTCAAAGAGGGTAAAATTTTTCCTGTTTTAGCAGGCTCTGCATTGAATAACATAGGTATTCAACCTCTTATGAATGCATTGGTTGAATTTTTACCTTCTCCTCTTGAATTAAGTGACAAAGATTTACTTAATGAACCACCGGCAGCTTTGGTATTTAAAACTTTGGCTGACCCATATGTAGGTAAATTAAGTTTTTTCAGAGTTTTCACCGGAGTTTTAAAAACTAGTGATAGCATTTATAACGCCAATAAAGAAAAAGAAGAAAAAGTAGGCAGCTTTTTAATGGTCCGGGGTAAAACCCAAGAAAGTTTTAATGAAGTAATGGCCGGTGATATAGCTGCTGTTGCAAAACTTCAAGAAACATTAACAGGTCATACTTTATGCTTGAAATCCAATCCTGTTATTTTAGAAGATATTGAATTTCCCGAGCCAACATTAGCTGTTGCCATTAGTCCTAAATCAAGGGGAGATGAAGATAAAGTAGGTAATGCTTTATCTAGACTTTTGGAAGAAGATCCAACCCTCAAAGTAGAGAAAAATACCGAAACTAAAGAGACTATTTTAAAAGGTATGGGTGACCTTCACTTAGATATTATTATGGATAGAATGAAAGCCAAATTCGGGGTAGAAGTAGAAATGCGTACTCCCAAAGTACCTTATAGGGAAACAATTAGAGGAAACGTTAAAATACAGGGTAAACACAAAAAACAATCAGGTGGAGCCGGTCAATATGGAGATGTCTGGTTGACTTTAGAACCACTACCTGACGCTGATTTTGAGTTTCATGAAACAATTTTTGGTGGGGCAGTACCCAGGAACTACTTCCCTGCTGTTGAAAAAGGTGTTAGGGAAGCTATGCAAGAAGGTGTTCTCGCTGGTTATCCTGTAACAAACGTTAAAGTAACTTTAGTAGATGGCTCTTACCATCCCGTTGATTCTAATGAAATGTCTTTCAAAATTGCAGGTTCGCTGGCTTTCAGAAAAGGTATGGAGAAAGCTAATCCCGTTATTTTAGAACCTATAATGAATGTAGAAATAGTGGTACCTGAACAGTTTATGGGGGATATAATGGGTGATTTAAATAGCAAACGTGGGCGAATCATGGGAATGGAGCCTAAAGGTAAATTCCAGGTTATTAAAGCTCAGGCACCATTAGCTGAAATGTTCCGTTATGCCATAGATCTTAAGTCAATAACTCAGGCCCGGGGGAGCTTTAAAATGGAATTATCCCATTACGAAGAAGTTCCCCAAAGAATCGCCGAAGATATCATTAATTCTAGAAAAAAGGAAGAGTGATATACAAAAGGGAGTCTCCACTGACTCCCTTTTATGTGGTTTAAATAACAATATTTTTATTAATAAAAAGAATATGATTTTCTCAATAATTATAAAAAAGTCTCCTTAAAGGAGACTTTGGCAGGGGCGGCAGGACTTGAACCCGCAACCAATGGATTTGGAGTCCACTACTCTACCAATTGAGCTACACCCCTATAAAATTTTTAAAATGATTTATGGATTATAACAAACAATTTAAATTTTAATCTAATTTTATTTATTTGTCAATGATATAGGTGATTATTATGACAAGTACTATTGATTTACATATTCACTCCACAGCTTCTGATGGAACTTTATCTCCATCAGATATTGTTGAAGAAGCTCTATTAAAAGGACTTAAATATATTAGCATAACTGATCACGAGAGTATAGCAGGTTATAGTATTCTTAATAAGATTAAGCCTACTTGGAAAAATAAATTAAAAATTATTCCTGGATTGGAACTCCATACATACTATAAAGGTTATGAAATTCATTTATTAGGTTATTGTATTGATTTGAAAAATATTTATTTAATAAAAAGGTTAAAAGAATTAAGGCAAGCTAGAACTGAGGTTTCTTATAGAACTGTCCAGTACTTAAATAAAGCAGGAATAAAACTACAATGGAAAGATATAGAAAACATTACTAACGGTGATGTAGCAATTACAAAAGCACATATAATTGCAGCTTTAAAAAAATCAAAAAACATCTCTAGAGAAACATTTTATACTTATTTTCACCCTAGAGGTAAATTATACTTACCTTTTACAGACCATAATTTGGAAGACGCAATAAATTTAATAAAACATGCGGGAGGCATTCCTGTTCTAGCCCACCCCGGGTTAATAGGCAATGATAACCTTGTTAATGAAATACTTAATAATTTTGAAATAGGCCTAGAAGTCTATTATCATTATTTTGGAGAAAAAGCAGTAATTTGGGTAGAAAAATTTAAAAAGTTTGCTGACATTCATAATGTAATCATGACTGGTGGAACGGATTATCATGGGAATATTACTCCGGTAGAAATTGGGGATACTTATGTCCCCCCACAGATTATAGATCAATTAACTTTTAATAAAAATTCTTTTTTTAACATTTTATAGCAGGAATACCAATTAAAATGTAGAATTAGAAAAATAAATCAATTAAAATAAAATTATAAAGTTGGTGGCGTGATGCAGAGAAAAAAAACATTGTTTTTCCTTGTTTTCTTTGTAATTTTTATCTTTGGTTGTTCTCCAAAGGTTACAGAAATAACTGCACCACCAGATACTATTTCATTAGATGAAGTTACTAAAATAAATTTAAAAATGTTAGATTTAGATAAACTATCCAAATCGGATATTAACGAATTAGATGGAATTCGGTTAAAAGAAAACACTGTTGGTTATGAATTAGAATATCGGTATCCTGATAAACCAATAAAAATTAAAATAATAAAATTCGTCTCTAAAAATGAATTAACTAACTTCTGGCTGGACTGGTTAACTGTACATAATTTAGATCAACAAAAAAATGAGCAATCTGTTAAATTTGAACTGCAAAATAAATATGCGGTTTATGCTTGGCAAAAAGGACAATGGTTTACTTATATAGGAGTACCAAGTGAACCTTTAAGGGATAAAGTTAAAGATATAATTTCAAATCATTATTTGAATTTAGCTAAACGTGAAAATTAGATTAGATAAATACCTTTAATGTTATTAGGCTATGTTGTGTTTTTGGACATAGTCTTTTTTTCGGAAATTTTTCTATTAAAAAAAAGGGAAATTGCAAATAAAATTGAAAACTTAAATAGTATTCTAAAGTTGTTATTTAAAAAAATTAAATAATTAAGGAGGTCTAACTAATGAATAGCAAAATGAAAAGTGCAAGAGAAATATCATTAGCTAGAGCTGAAATTTTAAAAACTAGAATTAAACCTTACTTAGAAGCAAGAGAACAAATCCCAACCGGTTTAAAAACGTCTGATGCTATAAAAAAACGTCAGGAAAAAATTAAAGAAGTATTAGGAGCAACGGAAGAGCAATGGAATGACTGGCATTGGCAGATAAGAAACAGGATTAGTGATAGTAAAACATTAGGAAAGTTTTTAAATCTTACAGAAAAACAAAAACAAGACATAGATAAAGTGGGTGAAAGTTTCCGATGGGCAATTTCACCATATTATTTATCCCTTATCAATCCAGATGCTGATTATCTACAAGACCCAATATATTTACAGTCTGTTCCAACAGGTTTTGAATTGGCAGATACTAAAGGAATTGCTGATCCAATGGGAGAGGAATTTACAAATCCTGCAGAATGTATTACTCGCCGGTATCCAGACCGGTTGATAATTAATGTAACTAACCAGTGTGCTATGTACTGCCGTCATTGTCAGAGAAGGAGAAATATAGGAGAAGTTGATAAACCAAGGTCAAAGGAGGAAATCAGTGAAGCTATAAACTATATCAAAAATTCTCCTGAAATCCGGGACGTCTTAATTACCGGTGGTGATGCTTTTACTTTATCTGATGAATTAATTGATTGGATTTTAGGAGAACTGGATAAAATACCTCACATAGAGTATAAACGTCTTGGTTCGCGGATGCTAGTTACATTACCTCAAAGGGTTACTCCCGAGTTTTGTGAAATTTTAAAGAAACATCATCCTGTTTATGTAAATACCCATTTTAATAATCCAATGGAGGTAACTGAGGAATCGAAAAAAGCTTGCGAAATGCTTGCTAATTCAGGAATACCATTAGGAAATCAAGCTGTGTTATTAAGAGGAATTAACGATGATCCTCATATTATGAAGACTTTAAATCATGAACTTTTGAAAATTAGGGTCAGACCTTATTACATATTTCATGCTAAAGGTGTTATAGGTACAATGCATTTTAAAACCAGTGTTGATATTGGAATTGAAATTATGGAACAATTAAGGGGATATACTTCAGGTTTAGCAGTTCCTACTTATATAATTAATGCCCCTCAAGGTAAAGGAAAAACTCCTATGCTACCCGAGTATTTAATTTCCCACGGTCGGGATTACATTACTATTAGAACTTGGGAAGGAGAAGTTATACATTATCCTAATAAAGATGCCGAATTAACTTCGAAATAAAAATTTAATTACCAAAAAATATTTAAAGGTTTTTTAAATTTTTAGCGAATACTAAGTTTTAGATGTTTTTGGGAATTACAATATTAAATATATAAAAAGTAATTACCAGTAAACATCAAAATAATTAAATTTTATAATTAAAAAAAGGGGGTTAATATTTATGAAAAAAAGAATTGCTTTAATTTTAATTGTTACTTTAATCTTAAGCATCGCATTAGTAGGGTGTGCTCCAAAAGAGGAGGCTAAAAAAGAAGAACCTAAGAAAGAGGAAGCTAAAAAAGTCTTTATTAACATTGCTACGGGAGGAACTGCAGGAACATACTTCCCCTTGGGTGGAGGTATTGCAGATATTTGGAATAAAAATATTCCCGGTGTAAATGCTACCGCTGAAAGTACTGGTGCTTCTGTAGCAAATACTAATATGCTCCGTGACGGAAAAGTTGACGTTATTTTTGTTCAAAATGATATTGCTTATTATGCTGCTAATGGAACCGAAGCTTTTAAAGATAATAAATACGCTGATATTAGAGGCCTATGTACTTTATATCCGGAAACAGTACAAATCATAACTTTTGCTGATAAAGGTATTGAAACTTTAGCTGACCTAAAAGATAAGAAAGTTGCTGTTGGTGCACCCGGTTCTGGTACAGAAGCAAACGCCCGTCAAATTTTAGGAGTTGCGGGTATTACTTATGAAGATATTGATGAACAATACTTATCCTTTTCTGAAGCTGCTCAAAACTTAAAAGACGGGAACATTGATGCTGCATTTATTACAGCAGGCCATCCTACAGCAGCAGTTCAAGATATTGCTGCTCAACACAAAATTAAATTAATACCAGTTCCAAGCGATATAGCTGACAAATTAAAAGCAGATTATCCTTTCTATACTAAAGTAACCATACCAGCTGGAACATATAATACCGTTGATGTTGATGTAGAAGCTGTGGCAGTTAAGGCTATGTTAGCTGTGGATGCAAAGATGGATGCAGACCTTGCCTACAATTTATTAAAAACTATGTATGAAAATCCTGACCGTTTAAAAGCAGCTCATGCCAAAGGTGCAATGATAACCAAAGAAACCGGTAAAGATGGTATGTCTATAGATTTACATCCTGGTGCTGCAAAATTCTTTAGTGAATAAATTATTAGTTCAATAAACTGTTTATTGAATTACAAGGGGGTCTGAGCATTGGAGTAATCCAATGCTCACATTTTAATGAAAAAAAATATTTTAATATTTATCATATTATTATCAATAAGTTTCTTAATCCTATTTTTTGCAAATTTTACTGTTACAAAAGAAAAAGTTTTAATTATTGCCAATACAGAAAAAAACACGGAAAAAGTATTAAGTGTACCTGATAATAAATTTATTTTGAGTTTTATTCATTCTGTTCACCATACTCCGGTTTACGAGTATTTTGAAATTAATCAAGATAATACACTTATTATGAAGGAAATTAGATATTATTCCTTAGGGGTAGGTATGCCATTTACTGATGAAGGTGGAATTTTTTCTAACGAAAATGGTGAATTTGTATTAAAATTTAATCGAGAATTTGATAAACTCTTTATGAGAATCTCTCCTATTCCCCAACATGCAATTAAAATAGGTGATAAAATCTATCCACTACTTAGTTTTGCAGAACCGGAACAACAAATTAAAATAGTAGCATCAGAAAAATGGCTTTTTAAAAAAAGAAATAATTGAACGAGGAGGGGAAAAAGTGTCAAAAAATCAGCAGGAAGCTTTTGTAAATGATGAAGAAATATTACGAAAATATGATAAGGAATCCGACTACAGGAAGCTGACTGGTTTAACTGCAAAAGTTATTTCAGCCCTTGCTATTTCTTTTACTCTTTTTCAATTATATACGGCAGTATTCGGTGTATTAGATGCTATGATCCAGAGATCTATCCACGTTTCCTTTGGATTTGCATTAATCTTTCTTTTATATCCTGCCAGGAAAAAATGGTCCCGTTATAAAATTCATCCCATCGATATCTTATTTGCTATTGTTGGTGCTGCAGTCCCATTATACATTGTCACCTTTTATAAAGAACTTGTGTTAAGAGCCGGAACAGTAACAACTACAGATTATATTATTGGTTTAATAGGGATCTTAATTGTTTTAGAAGCAGCACGGCGCATTGTAGGTTGGCCAATGGTAACTGTTGCCAGCTTATTCTTGGTATACGCTCTATTTGGAAGATATGTACCAGGGCAATTAGCACACCGGGGTGTTGATTTAGAAAGTTTAGTTTATCATCTATTTTTTACCACTGAAGGAATTTTTGGTATACCTATAGGTGTTTCATCTACGTTTATATTCCTTTTTATTTTATTTGGTGCTTTTTTAGAAAAAACCGGTATGGGGCAATTTTTTATTGATTTAGCTAATGCTATTGCAGGTTGGGCTTCAGGTGGACCAGCTAAGGTTGCAGTACTTTCAAGCGGACTAATGGGTACAGTTTCAGGAAGTTCTGTGGCTAATGTTGTTGGTACTGGTAGTTTTACTATTCCAATGATGAAAAAGTTAGGGTATAAAGGTGAATTTGCAGGGGCTGTGGAAGCGACTGCATCTACAGGTGGTCAGCTTATGCCACCAATTATGGGCGCCGCTGCTTTCTTAATGGCTGAATTCACTCAAATTCCTTATGTGAAAATAATTGCTTCAGCCGCAATTCCTGCTCTGTTATATTATTTTGGAGTCTGGACCGGAGTACATTTAGAAGCAAAGAAATTAGGGTTAAAAGGAATGACCCGGGAAGAATTACCCAAAATAAAAGAGATTATTTTAGATAGAGGACATCTTTTCTTACCTTTGGCTCTAATTGTTTATCTTTTAGTTACAGGTTATACACCAATGCGGGCTGCATTATTTGCTATTCTTTCATCTGTATTAGTTTCTATGGTGAAAAGAAATACACGAATAGGTTTTATGGATATTGTTAAAGGACTTGAACAAGGGGCTAGGGGTGCATTAGGTGTTCTGGCTGCTACTGCTTGTGCAGGTATTATAATAGGAGTTGTAACAAAAACAGGCTTAGGTTTAAAATTAGGTACCTCTCTTGTAGATTTAGCAGGGGGAAGGTTAATATTAACTTTATTCTTTACAATGGTAACTTCTATTATATTAGGTATGGGCGTACCAACTACAGCTAATTATGTTATAACATCCACTATTGCTGCACCGGCACTGTTACTCTTAGATGTACCGGTTCTGGCTGCTCATATGTTTGCATTTTATTTTGGTATTATTGCTGATGTTACTCCGCCGGTTGCTTTAGCAGCTTTTGCGGGTTCAGGTATTGCTAAGTCCAATCCTTTAAAAACTGCATTTAATGCATCAAAACTGGCCATTGCCGCTTATCTGGTTCCTTATATCTTTGTATTTAGTCCTGCATTACTTCTAGTCGATGTTACTATTGTGGAGGTAATCCGTATTATAATTACTTCTGTCATAGGTATTGTTGCAGTTGGTTCTGCAGTTCAAGGATTCTTGGTGACCTATGAAAGCTGGTTTGAAAGAATTCTTTTCTTCGGTAGTGGTGTACTGCTAATCCAGCCTAATTTCTATACAGATATTATTGGGTTATCATTAATCATTTTTGGTTATATTATGCAAAAAAGAAAGTATGCAAAAACAATTAAATTACAAGAAATTTAAGATTTAAAAACTTATCCCTTTAGAACTTTTAGAAAATGGATAAGTATTACCACAAACTTTTTGTTTGTGGTTTTTCTTTAAAAAAAACTTGAGTTTTGGTAGGATAAATGTAATTAGTATTTGTTCAAGTTTCATTAAAAGAGGTGGTATAATGTATAAAATACTAACTATTGCCGGCTCTGATTCCGGGGGTGGTGCCGGAATACAAGCTGATATTAAGACAATTACTATCCTGGGCGGTTATGCAGCTAGTGTCCTAACATCCATAACTGCTCAAAATACATTGGGAGTTCAAGGAGTTCACAATCTTCCCGGTGAATTTATTGAAAAACAACTTGATTCAGTGTTATCAGATATTAAAATAGATGCGGCTAAAACGGGTATGCTAGCCAATGCGGAAATAATAAAAACCGTAGCTACAAAGGTAAAACAATACGGTTTATCTAAGCTGGTAGTGGACCCTGTAATGGTTGCCACAAGTGGAGATATACTTTTAGAAAAAGATGCCATTGATAGTTTAATGAAGCTTTTACTTCCTTTAGCTTATGTTGTAACACCCAACATCTCTGAAGCTAAAGTGTTAACAGGTAAGGAAATTAATGATATAGAGCAAATGAAAGATGCAGCCAGAAAAATTTATGAATATGGACCTAAGCATGTCCTGATAAAAGGTGGTCATCTTTTAAATGATGCTATTGATATTCTTTATGATGGCCATAATTATTATGAATTTATTGCCAAAAGAATAGAAACTACTAATACCCATGGTACAGGCTGTACCTTATCGGCAGCAATTGCAACTTATTTAGGTATGCAGTTTAGTATTGAAAAAGCAGTAGAATTAGCTAAACAGTATTTAACTAAAGCTTTAGATGCGGGTAAAGAAATAAGTATTGGTAGAGGTAATGGTCCCGTTAATCATTTGTATTGTTTAAACTATAAATAAAATTTATTAGATGTGGTGTTTTATTAAGGAGGATACTATGAACTTTAAAATGTTAACTAATCTAAGAAACGAAAAACCATTAGTGCACCACATTACAAATATTGTCTCTATTAATGATTGTGCAAATATCACTTTATGTTTTGGTGCCTTACCTGTTATGTCTAATAGTATTGATGAGGTTACAGAAGTTGTTTGCAAGTCAGATTCTTTAGTTTTAAATATGGGAACCTTATCAAGGGAACAGTTTAAAGCTATTTTAATAGCAGGTCAAATGGCAAATAAAAAAAACGTTCCAATAGTAATAGACCCTGTTGGGATAGGAACAACAACTTCCCGTACAAAAAGAATTTTTCAATTAGTTAATACAATAAAACCTTCTGTAATTAAGGGTAATGCAGCAGAAATCAACATCCTAGCAGGCCGGAAAGGTCAAATCAAAGGTGTTGAATCTTTAGGTACCTACCATAATATAATTGATACGGCAAAATTACTGGCAGTTCGATATGAATGCACCGTTGTTGTAACCGGGCAAGTAGATATAATTACAAATGGCATAGAAACCTACTTAATTGATAACGGAAGTATAATGATGAGCAAATTAGTAGGTACAGGATGTATGGCTGCAAGTGTTATTGGTTGTTTTTTAGGAATATACCATAATCAAATAGATGCAACCCTTTGCGCAGTAGTATCTTATGAGGTTGCAGCAGAGCTAGCTGCAGAAAGAATAGATGTTAAAGGTCCGGGAACTTTTAAACCGGCCCTGTTTGATGAGTGCTATAGTTTACAGGCAGAGGAAGTAGAAAAAAGAGCTAAAATAAGGAAGGTAAAATAATATGGACTTAAAGAATATTGGTGAGTTTGGCTTAATATCCAGGTTATCTGAAAATTGTATAATCAATAACGACCAGGTTTTTACTGGTATAGGGGATGATGCAGCAGTCTTACCTTTGGATACCGAAAACTATTTATTAGCTGCCTGTGATATGCTTGTAGAAAAAGTTCATTTTTTAACTGAAAAAAGTACTCCTTTTCAAATCGGTTATAAATCTATTGCAGTTAATTTTAGTGACATTGCAGCAATGGGAGGATGGCCTACAGGAATATTAGTTTCCATAGGTTTACCAAGCTCAATTTCCTTGAATTATATTGAAGAAATATATTTGGGTATGAAACAAATCTGTCATAAATATAATGTTAATATTGTCGGAGGGGATACTGTAGCAAGTCCCGGAGGATTAGTTATAAATGTCAGTGTATTAGGTAAGGTAAAAAAAGAACACCTACACCTAAGGTCACAAGCTCAAATTGGTGATGTTGTATTCACAACCGGTACATTAGGTGATTCTGCTGCTGGACTAGAAATACTAAAAAATGTTAATATTAATGTTCCATACTGGATCAAAGCACCACTTTTAAACAGGCATCTTTGTCCTGAACCTTGTTTAAAGGAAAGTAAAATCTTAAATATGAAACCAGGTCTTAATGCTTTAAATGATATTAGTGATGGATTAGCAAGTGACGTTTGGGAAATTGCAACGGCAAGTAAGCTAGGAATTGAATTATATGCGGAAAATATACCGTTATCTCCCGAGGTAAAGGAACTTGCAAAAATAATTAATAGGGATCCTTTGGATTGGGCATTATACGGTGGTGAAGATTTTGAGCTTGTTGGCACTATTTGCAAAAAGAATTTTCAAGAACTTAGAAATTTATTTAAAATTAACCTAAACAAAGAATTAATTCCTATTGGTACTGTTGTTCAAAAACCGGAAGTTTATTTAATGAAAGATACTGAAAAAATATTGCTTGATAAAAAAGGTTATAATCATTTTATCTGATGTAAGCAGTTTAAAGCTTGCTTTAGTCTATTGATAAAGTCATAAACTTTATAATAACATTCTTATATTATTCATTTAAGTTAAAATTATTCAACAGTTAAATTCAAGGATTTTGAATAATTACTAAAGCCATGGATTTCATTTATAAAAGCTTACTTTTAAATATAAAAATTGCCTGAACTTATAAAATAGTCTTGTTAATTACATTAACAAGAGATATTATATATTAAGAATTTCACAAAATATGAAATTATTTAATTAATTATTACTAAAATTGTTTTGAGGAAGGATTACATTTAAAAAAATAGAATAAAAAACGTGTGCCTTTGGCCTTTTCTTAAAGGTCGTAATAAAATAGGGGGTGGAAGAGTTGGTTGAAAAACCACTGGACATTGATCAGAAACTTTGTAAAGGATGTGGTATTTGTTACACATTATGTCCCAAAAAGGCTATTAAAGGAGATGAAAAAGGAAAAGTGGTAGTAGACAATCCTGATCTTTGTTCAAAATGTGGAATTTGTGAATCTCATTGTCCTGATTATGCAATTTTTGTAAGGAGGGAGAAAAAATGACTTCCAAGAAAGCACGATTAATTCAAGGTAATAGGGCATGTGCAGAAGGTGCAATGGCAGCTGGAGTTCGTTTTTTCGCTGGGTATCCCATTACCCCTTCTACAGAAATTGCGGAAATAATGTCTGAAGAATTACCTAAGTTAGGTGGAAAATTTATTCAGATGGAAGATGAAATTGCTAGTATGGCTTGTATAATTGGCGCATCCCTAACGGGTAAAAAAGTTTTAACAGCAAGTAGTGGACCTGGTATTTCATTGAAACAGGAAGCCATTGGTTATGCTTGTATGACGGAAATTCCCTGTGTAATAGTAAATGTTCAAAGGCTTGGTCCTAGCACAGGGGGTCCTACATCTTCTGCCCAGGGAGATATTATGCAGGCCCGTTGGGGTACTCATGGTGACCACCCCATAATTGCTTTATGTCCATCATCTGTTTATGAATGCTTTACCCTAACTGTTACTGCAGTAAACTTTGCAGAGAAATATCGTACACCAGTTTATGTTCTAATGGATGAAATTATTGGTCATATGCGGGAAAAAGTAATATTACCAAATATTGATGAAATTAAGATAGTAAACCGTAAAAGACCTACCTGTCCCTCGAATGAATATAAGCCTTATCAAATTGATGAAACTCTAATTCCGGCCATGGCTGATTTCGGTACAGGTTATAAGTGGCATGTTACTGGCCTCTTTCATGACGAAACAGGATTTCCCAGTGGAAAACCTAAAGTCATAGAAGAACAATTTAAACGATTAATGACTAAATTTGATAAATATTCAGATGAAATATTATCATGGGAGGAAACTGAAGCAGAAGATGCAGAAATCTTACTAGTGGCTTATGGTAGTACTGCCCGTTCTGCTTTAGATGCAGTAAATATATTAAGATCTGAAGGAATTAAAGTTGGTTTGTTTAGGCCCATTACCATCTGGCCGTTTCCTGAAAAAAGACTAAAAACTTTAGCCGAAAAAGCTAACAAAATCATTGTTCCGGAAATGAACTATGGACAACTAATCCTTGAAGTTGAAAGGATTTGTAAAGATAAAGCTTCCGTTGGTGGACTATTTAAATTTAATAGTTTACCAATAACTCCCGAGGAAATTATGTTTAAAATTAGGGAGGTGTTATAATGCGGCCAGAATTACAAAAATTATTTCGAATGGATAAATTACCCCATATTTGGTGTCCGGGTTGTGGACATGGTATTATAACCAGAGCAATTGCAGAAGCAATTAATGAATCAGATCTGGATTTAGATAAAACAGTTATTGTTTCCGGTATTGGATGTTCTTCCCGTGCTCCAGGTTATATGCATTTTGATACATTGCATACCCTACATGGAAGAGCCCTGGCCTTTGCTACCGGGGTAAAGCTTGCTAATCCGGAATTAAATGTATTTGTATTGACCGGTGATGGTGATGCTACAGCTATAGGTGGTAATCATTTTATTCATGCTGCCAGAAGAAATATTGATTTAAACATAATCCTCTTTAATAATAATATTTACGGTATGACTGGAGGACAGTATTCACCTCTAACACCAACAGGTAAAATAGCTTCTACTTCACCATATGGTAACCCGGAAAATAATTTTGATATCCCTGCTTTAGCTATTGCTGCAGGAGCATCTTATGTAGCCAGGGGAACAGCATTCCATGATAAATTGTTAATAGACTGTATTAAAGAAGGTATAAAAAATAAAGGTTTTAGTTTAATAGAAGCAATGAGTATGTGTCCTACCTCTTATGGCAGGCGTAATAAAATGGGAAATGCTGCAGATATGCTTAATGATTTAAAAACAACTGCAGTTAATATTAATGTTGCTAAAAAACTCCCCCCGGAAAAACTAGAAGGCAAATTTTTAATAGGGAAATTACACCATAAACCTTATCCAGAATTTACTCAAGAATACGATAAATTAATTGCTAAACTCCAGAAAGGGGCTGAATAATTATGAAAAGGTGGAAATTCAGACTCAGTGGTTCTGGAGGTCAAGGTTTAATTACAGCAGGAATAATCTTGGGTGAAGCTGCCGTAATTGAAGGAAAAGAGGTTGTGCAGTCCCAAAGCTATGGTCCGGAAGCAAGGGGGGGAGCCAGTAAGGCAGAAGTTATCATTGATGATAAAAAAATAAATTACCCCAAAGTAGTAATTCCAGAAGTATTATTAGCTATGTCCCAGGAAGCGGCAGATAAGTATGGTACAGAAATTGAGGACAATGGGTTAATAATCATAGATTCTAGCATGGTTAATAATTTCAAAAATGATAAAGCAAAGATAGTTAACATTCCAATTACTAAATTAGCCAAAGAAGAAATTGGTAAAACTTTTGTAGCTAATATTATTGCTATTTCCGCTTTAGTTAATTTGACTAAGGTAGTTTCCTTTGATTCCTTAAAACAGGCTGTTTTAAACCGTATTCCCAAAGGAACAGAAGATATTAATCTTAAAGCTTTAGAAATCGGTTGGAAATGGGCACAAAGTAATTAATAAAAAAACTACGGAGACTCATAATGGTCTCCGTAGTTTTTTAAATTTTACTAATTTTAACTTGTTCAAACTCATCAATAATTTCCTGAGCAGGTTCTTTATCTAATAAACTTCCTATTAAGATTGAGATAATAGATATCAAAAAGCCTGGAACAATTTCATATAACTCAAATATTCCACCTTCAAGTTGTTTCCAGATGATTACAGTTAGCCCTCCACTAATCATCCCCATTAAAGCTCCTAAACAGGTCATCCTTTTCCAAAATAGGGATAATATTATTGTTGGCCCAAAAGCAGCACCAAAACCAGCCCAGGCATAAGCAACTAAATCCAATACTGAACTCTCAGGATCCAAGGCTAAAAGAAAAGCAATAATGGAAACTATAATAACAGCTAAACGACCTACCCAAACCAATTCCTTTTCCGTTGCATTTTTCTTTAGAAATACCTTATAAAAATCTTCAGTGATTGAGGATGCACTAACCAGTAACTGGGAATCGGCAGTACTCATGATAGCTGATAAAATTGCAGCTAAAAGAAAACCGGCTAGTAAAGAAGGGAATAAATCATTAACCATAACCATAAAAACGGTTTCAGAAGCTGGACCTTCTAATGGTTGGGTTAAATAAACCCTACCAACTACTCCCACCAGTACTGCAGCAAACAGGGATATAATGACCCAGGTCATGGCAATTATCCTGGCTTGTTTAATTTCTTGGGTCGAACGAATTGCCATGAACCTTACCAGTATATGGGGTTGACCAAAATAACCTAATCCCCAGGCTAATAAAGATACTAGGGCAATAATGGAAATAGCTTTACCATCGGTTGACGTTAACGGGTTTATTAATTGAGGATTTATTTTTCCCAGTAATTCCATGGTAGTTGTTGTTCCACCCAATACCTTCATTCCTTTTAAAGGAACAATAATAATAGCGAAAAACATAAGCATTCCTTGAAAAAAATCTGTCCAGCATACCGCCATAAAACCACCTAAAAAGGTATAAGTAACAACAAAAAATACTCCTATTGTTAACGCTATTAAATAAGAAATATCAAAAACAGTGCTAAATAATTTACCACCAGCTACAAAACCTGATGCTGTATAAAAAATAAAAAAAACAATTATAAAAATTGCCGAAATTAACCTTAAAATTTTAGATTTATCACGAAATCTATTTTCAAAGTAATCAGATAAAGTTAAGGAATTACCAGCAATTTGTGTATACTTTCGTAAATGTTTGGCAATAAACTTCCAATTCAGATATGTTCCTAAAGCTAAACCAATAGCAATCCAAGATGCTTCGAACCCTTTAAGATATGCATATCCGGGTAATCCCAGTAATAACCATCCGCTCATATCCGAAGCTTGTGCACTTAGAGAAGTAACCCAACTATTTAACTGTCTACCACCTAAAATATAATCGGCAATATCGGTAGTTTTTCTAAAAAATATTAACCCTATGGCAAGTATGAGTAGTAGATATAATATAAAAGCTATAATAATACCTAAATTGTTACTAATAAACATTATAGTCCTCCTTATATTTGAATTTTTAAAATAAAACTAAATTTTTTATTAACATCTCATTGTTGAATAAAATATTTAGTTATACAAAACTTTTTAAAATCCTTTAAAATATTATTGCCATAAAAATAATATAATTATAATTATTATTGAAATACATATTTTTATTAATCAGGAATTTTTTGATTTGTGGAAAATTCCATACATTTATTTAAAAAACTATTGCTTTGTTAATAAAAAAGTGGTAGTCTACTCTATGTAGATATTAATCCTCTCATCGCGGACATAGTGTGGGATAGGAGGGATTTACAAAAGAGAAGAAAGAGAACAACATTAAAAAATTTATAAAGGATTTTAGGGGGGTTATATGATGTTTAGAAAAAGAAATGCTTTAATTTTACTGGTTACTTTCTTAATTTTATCCTTAATTGTAGCAGGATGTGGAGGAAACAAGAAAGAGGAGCCAAAAAAAGAAGATACAGAAACTTCTGAAGTAATAAAAATAGGTGTTTTTGAACCAATGACCAACGCCAATGCAGCCGGTGGAGCAATGGAAGTCGAAGGTATTCAGCTGGCCAATGACCTGTATCCTGAGGTTCTGGGTAAAAAAATTAAATTAGTTATCGCTGATAACAAATCTGATAAAGTAGAAGCAGCCAATGCTGTAACTAGATTAGTAGAAAAAGAAAAAGTTGTAGCTATTATTGGTAGCTGGGGAAGCTCTTTTTCTATGGCTGCAGGACCAATTGTTAAAGAAAATAAAATTCCCGCTGTTGCTGCATCTGCAACTAATCCATTGGTTACCAAGGGTAATGATTATTACTTCAGGGTTTGTTTTATCGATCCTTTTCAAGGAAAAGTAATGGCTAACTATGCTTTTAACCAGATTGGTGCGAAAAAAGCTGCAATAATTAAAGAAGTTTCCAATGACTATGCAGTTGGATTAGCAAAATTCTTTAGTGATGAGTTTGTAAAATTAACTGGAGATCCCAAAAGTATTGTAGCTAATGTTGATTATCAAACCAACGACCAGGAATTTTCTGCTCAATTACAAGCTGCGGCTCAAGCCAATCCTGATGTAATTTTCGCACCTGGTAACTTTACCGAATCTGCATTAATTATTAAACAAGCGAGAGAACAAGGTATTGATATTCCTATCATCGGTGGAGATACCTGGGAAGCTCCTGAATTTTTGCAAATCGGTGGTGAAGCAGTTGAAGGTGCTGTTTTCTCAACATTCTTTACTTCTGAAGTACCTATAACTAAAGAGTCTGAAAAATTCCTTGCAGAATATAGAAAAAAATATAATGAAGAACCCAGTTCAGTTGCAGCTTTAGGTTATGATGCTTATTTAGTGATCCGTGCTGCTATTGAAAAAGCCGGATCAACAGACCCGGTTAAAATAAGAGATGAAATTGCCAAAACTAAAGATTTTGTAGGTGCAGCTGGTATTATTACACTTGATGAAAATGGTGATGCTGTTAAAAGTGCCGTAATCAAAAAAGTGGAAAACGGTAAATTTGTCTATCAAGCTACTGTCGAACCTTCAAAATAATTCCATAACATAAAATAGAGGAGCGAAGAGTTTATTCTTCACTCCTCTAAATATTGCTATGGTTTTTAAATAATACGAATAGAGGGGACATGTAATGACTCTGGAACTTTTCTTACAACACATGGTAAATGGTATTTCACTAGGAAGCTTGTATGCTTTAATTGCCATAGGATATACAATGGTTTACGGAATATTAAGACTAATCAATTTTGCCCACGGTGACCTGATTATGATAGCTGCTTATATTGCTTTTTATTCTGTTGCAATATTCTCCATTCCCTGGTATTTGTCATTTATTATTGCTGTTTTATTTACTATGGCCCTTGGAATAATGATTGAACGTTCAGCTTATAAACCTTTACGAAGTTCACCAAGGATCACCGTTTTAATATCCGCCATTGGTGTATCTTTTCTTTTGCAAAACTTAGGAATAGTAATTTTTGGAGGAAGACCTAAACCTTTTCAAGTTCCCGAGCTTTTTTCAAAAGTATATGAAATAGCTGGAGTAAATATTGTTAGTATTACATTCTTTATTCCCATTATAACTATAGTTTTGCTCCTGGGCTTAATTTATCTTATTAATAAGACTAAAGTTGGCATGGCTATGAGGGCAGTTGCTAAGGATTATGATACATCAAGTTTAATGGGTATAGATGTAAATAAAATTATTTCCACTACTTTTGGTGTTGGTTCAGGATTAGCGGCAGTAGGTGGAGTTATGTGGAGTATGAAATTTCCACAACTAATTCCATTTATGGGGGTAATTCCTGGACTTAAGTGCTTTATTGCTGCTGTAGTTGGTGGCATTGGTAATATAACCGGTGCAGTTATAGGTGGTTTTTTATTAGGTTTAGGAGAAATTTTATTGGTCGCTTTTTTACCAGAACTTTCGGGCTACCGGGATGCTTTTGCATTTATATTATTAATTCTTATTCTTCTATTAAAGCCAACAGGTATTATGGGTGAAAAAATTGCAGAAAAGGTGTGAGCCATGAGTAAAAAAGTTATTACTTCATTAATTTTGATTTTAATTACAATAACTCTTTTGATTATTGCTCAAAATAATTTAGATTCTTTTAGTTTGAGGATTTTAAATTTATGTGGTATTTATGTAATTTTTGCTGTTAGCATGAATTTGATCAATGGCTTTACCGGACAATTAGCTTTAGGACATGCGGGATTTATTGCAGTGGGAGCTTATTCCTACTCCCTATTAGTAATGGATCCACAGTTAAAAGAAATGAATTTCTTTTTAAAACCCCTTATTGCACCTCTAAATACAGTACACTGGCCTTTTTTACCCGCATTAATTTTGGCAGGCTTAATGGCAGCACTTGCTGGTTTTTTGGTTGGTGCTCCTGCTTTAAGACTAAGGGGAGATTATTTAGCAATTGCTACTTTAGGCTTTGGTGAAATAATTAGGATAATTTTTACCAATACCCAGAGTATTACTAATGGTTCCTTAGGTTTAAAAGGAATTCCTGCTCCGGACAAATTTTTATTTTTTTCTATGAAGAACAGCCTAATGTGGTGGGTATGGATTGCGGCTATAATAACAGTTATTTTTCATTTCTTATTGATAGATTCTAGCTATGGACGTGCTTTTAAGGCAATTAGAGAAGATGAAAAAGCTGCTCAAGCAATGGGAATAGCTTTGTTTAAACATAAAGTTATGGCAATGGTTATTAGCTCTTTTTTTGCTGGAATTGGTGGGGCACTTTTAGCAAGTTTAATTGGCACTATAGACCCGCTAATGTTTAGATTTTTGCTTACTTTTAATATTCTTTTAATTGTTGTTGTTGGTGGTATGGGTAGTATTTCCGGCTCAATAATATCTGCAATCTCTATTACAATTTTAATGGAAGTATTAAGAGCTCTTGATCAGGGATTTATGGGTCTGCCGGCTTTACCTGGTTTAAGAATGGTTGTTTTTGCTCTGTTATTAATGAGTGTTGTTTTATTCTATCCTAAAGGACTTATGGGTAATGAGGAACTTTCCTGGAATAAACTAATGAATTTATTAAAAAAACCCTTACTCTTAAAGGAGGTTAAAAAATGAGCCTTTTAGAAGTAAAGGATGTAACAATGCAATTTGGTGGTTTAACAGCAGTTACTAATTTTAACCTCCACATAAATAACGATGAAATAGTTGGACTAATAGGTCCAAATGGTGCAGGTAAAACCACTTGTTTCAATGTTATTACAGGTGAGTATATTCCCAGTAAAGGTAGTGTTTTTTTTGAAAAGAAAGACATCACCAAAGCAAGATCAGATCAGGTTACTAAATTAGGGATTGCCCGAACTTTTCAAAATATAAGACTTTTTAAAGATCTAACAGTTTTGGAAAATGTTTTAATTGCTAATCACTTAAATGTTAAATCTAATCTTTTTACAGCAATATTTAAATTACCAAAATATCAAAAAGAAGAAAGACAAATGTATGAAAAGTCTTTGGACCTTCTAAAAGAGTTAAAACTGGAAAGATTTAAAAATGAGAAATCATCCTCACTTCCTTATGGACTACAACGAAGATTGGAAATTGCTAGGGCCCTAGCAACTCAACCTAAACTATTATTATTAGATGAACCAGCTGCAGGTATGAATCCTCAAGAATCTATAGAATTAATGAAATTAATTAATGAGATAAAAGAGAAGTTTAATTTAACTATTTTTATGATTGAACATCATATGCCTGTAATTATGGGAGTTTGTAAAAGAATACTTGTACTTGACCATGGTCTAACAATTGCCGAAGGAACACCAAAAGAAATTCAAACTAATCCAAAAGTTATTGAGGCATATTTGGGAGTTGAGACTATTGCTTAAAATTAATAATTTACACGTATATTATGGAGGTATCCATGCCATAAAGGGTATAAGCATAGAAGTACCCAAAAATAAAATTATTACATTGATTGGAGCTAATGGTGCCGGAAAAAGCACAACTCTTAGATCCATTTGTAGCCTTGTTCCTGCACATGAAGGACAGATATTTTTTAATGGTGAAGATATTACTAAGTTAAAAACTACGGAAATAGTAAAAAGAGGTATTACTTTGGTTCCGGAAGGTAGACGGGTTTTTCCCGATCTAACAGTAGTGGAAAACTTAAAATTAGGTGCTTACTTAAGGAAGGATAAAACTTCAATAAATGAAGATATTAGATAC